>JAGOBZ010000001.1:0-6668 GCA_017999015.1 Kiritimatiellia bacterium | reverse complement strand
CGCCAGCGTGACCCCCGGCCTCTGAACCGTGATCACGTCACACAGCGCCAGCATCTCACCGATCTTGTGCCAATGCGAAAGTTCGCGCAGTGAATCTCCGCCGATAATGAAGAAAAGGTTCGCCTCCGGATAACACGCGCGCAGCGCACGCACCGACTCGACCGCATACGACACCCCGCCGCGCACCAGATCGAGGTCAGACGCCTCGAAAAGCGGATCGCCCGCCACGCTGCGCCGCACCATCTCCAAGCGGTCCGGGCCCGGCGCCAGATCCGTCGCGCCAACTTTGAAAGGCGACACCGAACAGGGCAGCAGCAGCACGCGGTCAAGCTGAAAGGCCTCGGCCGCCGCACAGCCGATCAAGAGATGGCCGAGGTGGATCGGATTGAAACTGCCACCGAGAATACCGAGCCGCATCACCGTGCCTCCTCGCCGTCCGCCGGGATCGCCTGCCCGGTCGCGGCCTCGAAAAACCTGAGCCGATCGCAGTCCAGCGGCAGCGCCACCGTCGCGCCCGGTTCGAACGTGTGCTCCGCCCCCACCCGCGCCACGATCCGCGTGCCGTCGGCGGCCACAACCTGCACGAAGGTTTCCGCGCCCATCGGCTCGACAACATCCACCGTGCCGCACACGGCGTCCCGCGCCGTGTCCGGCACCGGCGCGCCGTCCAGCGATTCCGGACGGAACCCCAGCAGCAGCTCGCGCCCGGCGAACGGCTGGAGGGCCACGTCCCAGCGCGCAGGCAGCGCCACCTCACCCTGCGCATGCCGGAAGCGCCCGCCGCCCTCCCGCGGCTCGAAACGCCCGCGCAACACGTTCATCGGCGGCGTACCGATGAACCCGGCCACAAAGAGATTCGACGGCCGGCGGTAGACCTCCAGCGGCGGCGCCACCTGCTGGATCGTGCCGCGCTCCATCACCACGATGCGGTCGCCCATGGTCATCGCCTCGACCTGGTCGTGCGTCACATAGATCATGGTGGCCTTCAGCCGCCGGTGCAGGCGGTTCAGCTCGCTGCGCATCTCCACGCGCATCTTGGCATCCAGATTGGAGAGCGGCTCGTCAAACAGGAAGACCTGCGGCTTACGCACGATGGCCCGCCCCACCGCCACCCGCTGGCGCTGCCCGCCCGAGAGCTGCTTGGGCAGCCGCCGCAGCAGGTCGCCCAGGCCCAGGATCTCTGCCGCCTCGCCGACCCGCACCTCGATCTCGCGCCGGGGCAGTCCCCGCAGCTTGAGCCCGAAGGCCATGTTGTCGTAGACCGTCATGTGCGGATAGAGCGCGTAGTTCTGAAAGACCATCGCGATGTCGCGGTCTTTCGGAGGCACCGCGTTCACACAGCGGCCGCCGATGCTGATCGTGCCGGAGGAGATCGCCTCCAACCCCGCGATCATGCGCAGCGTCGTGGACTTGCCGCACCCGGAGGGGCCGACCAGCACGAGGAACTCGCCGTCGCGGACCACCAGGCTGAAGCCGTCGACCGCGCGCGCACCGCCCTCGTACTGTTTGCACACCTTCTCTAAGACCACTTCTGCCATATCGCTCCTAAAGCACCATGCGGACGCCAGGGACCCGCTTGAGCGCCGCATCGAGCGCGCGCAGTTCATCCGGCGTCTGCATCACGACCGAGACGCTGTAGGCGTGGTATCGTCCTTGGGAGGACGTGCGCGACGCCGACAACGGTTCAACCACCCGGAAGGCGGTCAGAACCGCCGCAAGTAGCGGCTCCGAACAGGCCGATGCATCCACGATCACACGGAAATGAAACGTCGCGGGATACTCGACCTGCTGCTCGACTGGATCTCTTTTCTCTCCGTCACTCACTCGTACGCTCATGAGGTGGTCAGTTTACCTACTCTAGGCTCATGCAACAAGCACGCGTTGTGACATGTTGACATATCATTGACGCAAAGGAGGTGGCCGCAACGTGCTCAGCGGTGACACCCGCCTGACACCCGGCGACGCGATCCCTGCCTGCATGCGCCGCAAATTCGAGGAGACGCGCAAACGTCAATGACGCATCTTCGCGCCTTCACGGGAAGAGCGCCATCAGCGCATCGGCGAACAGGGCCATGCCGCGCTCGTCCGGGTGGTTGATGGCATTCACCAGCAGCGTCGAATACGGCACCCCCTGCCGCCAGAGGCGGCCCCAGCGCAGGGAGGCGTCGGCCAGCGCCACGCGGTTGTTCTCCGCGAACAGTCTGAGCCCGCGGACATAGGGACGCGGATCGTGATCGATCTCCCGCTCCCGCGCCAGCCCCATCCAGTCGGGCCGCGCGTAATGCGGCGTCAGGATGATCCACTCTGCGCCGATCCGCTGAAAATCCTTGAGGATCGCCCCGTAATTTTCCAGCACGGCGGCTTCGTTCATGTAGGCGTCGTTGATGAATTCGGACACGATCAAATCCGGCTTGAGCGCCAGCACTTTCTCGGCGTAGTTATGAAGACTCCCCGGCGGCTCCTGACGGAAGGCGGTCGTGGTGCGCCCGCCCCACCCCTCCGACAGCATCACGATGCTGGCCTCCGGGAAACGTGCGCGCAGGCGAACGGCGAACTGCTCCTGCCACTTCTGCTGAAACGGCAGATACACGCACTCGGTCACGCTGTCGCCCCACGCCAGAATCCGGACCGGCCGGCCGGCATGCAATTTGGCCAAGGTTTTGGGCAGATGGCGGTCTGCGGCCGACGCGCCTTGCGGCACGGGTTCGGGTTCAGGGTATGCGTCCTCGAGGATCGGGAATAGATGCTCGCCCGCCAAGCGCTCGACACGTCCGGCCAGCCACACGTTTCCCACGCGCGTCTCGCCTTCGCCGATCTTCGGCGGACGCGGCACCGCCACATGCGGCACGCCTTTGCGCACCGCCAGCGCCCCATCCGCCTTCAGCACCACGCTGTCCAGCCTCATCATGGCGTAGCGGTAGCTCGCATAGACCGGACGGTCGACCGCGATTGCGCCGCCCTCCAACCGGCCGAATCCGGCCCAGCGCGGTTCAAGCTGATAATCCTTGCCGCGCGCAAAGACCTTCGACGCGGCGCCGGGGCCGTCACGCACGACCAGTGACGCCGGATCGAGCGCGCCCGCCACGCTGCACGCCTCGGCCTTGGGACCCAGCAACGGCGTGCCGCGCCGCCACTCCGGCCCTTGGAACAGCGCCAGCCGCTCGTATGCCTCATCGGTCACCGTGATGATGTCCGGCGGATCCACGGCGAGCACCGCCACACGCCCGCCGCAGGTGACCCTGACCTGCCACGCGCCCGCCGTCTCCATCGCCGCCGGGTCCGCACGCCCCGCCGCAGACCAGCCCAACGCCGCGCAGAGCACAGCCCGCCACGACACACCGCACGCTTTTCGTTTCATACGCATCTCTCCGCCGTTCATTGAGGGACGCCCTCGCTCGCGGGCAGGGGCAGGCGCGTCCATTGGCGCGTGAAGGCCCGCAAGCCGTCCGGCAGGCTCGGCTGTGCCCCCTGCCACACACCGCGCACACGGCCATCCTCGCCCCGTTTGAACGCGATGTCCACGCGCTCAGGCACGGTCACGTCCAGTCCGTCCACGCGCAGGTGCTTGAACCCGCCCGCCGCAAACGCGGCGAGCGAGCCGTCCGGCGCGAAGCGGACCGCGACCAAGCCGACCGCATCGACCTCAAGGTCATGCCCCTGCCATGAGAAACGCTCTTGAATCGGATCACCTTCCGCCTGCCTCGCGCCTGCCACCCGGATATAGGTCCCGTCCGTCAACACGGTGAAGCCCTCGACCGGCGGCGCAGCGAGCTTCCCGCCCGCATGTCCCCAACGCTGCGCGCGAGCCGTCCATGGCGTGACGGGCTGAACGTTGGCTGCGGCCAGTGCGCGCAGCACCGGCTCCACGCAGGCGGCCCCGTCCTTGAACACGCGCTCCGGCGCGAGCGGCAACCCGCCGTCCGCATACGGCCGCGCCTGACTGTCGCACAGCCAGTCCCCCACCCGAAACAGCGCGCTGCCGCCCTGCGCCGCGCGCCGGAAAAAGGCGCGCTCCGCGTCGCCGCCGTACTCCGGCTGATGCAGGACCACCGCCCGGTAGCGCTGCTCGCCAAGGCGCACCGATCCATCCGTATCGAGGGTCAGAGCGCCGCACGCCGCCAGGCTTGAGGGGATCAGATCGACCGGAAACCCTTTGGCGCTGAGCGCGGAGGCGATCCCCAGCCCCACGTCGTTGTAGGCGGGATGGGTCCAGTTCATGGCGCAGGCGTGTCCGAAAACGACCGCCACGGGACACGCCAACGGCGCCCCGCTCACCTCGTCCAGCATGCGCAGCCGCGTCATGCCGGCCATCAGCCCGCTCCGCATCAAGCGGCCGTTGCGCTCCGAGCGCGGCAGGTCGGAACGCGGATAGAGCGGGTGCACATTCAAACGGCCGCCGCTCAGCGCGCCCGCCCACAGCTCGCCGATGTAGGGCTCCGGCTCTTTGGCATAGTATTGGTTGTACCAGAGCGGATAGCCCCAGCGTTTGGCCAGCGACGTGCGGCATGCGTAGGGCGTCGATTCATCGCTCTGCCCGACATCGCGCGTCGCGTGCCACCACGAGAGCCCGTTCTTGCGGAACTCCTGCGCGCCGGGATAAGGCGTCCACGTGGCGTGCGTCACGATCCAGGCGTCCGGCCCGAAATGCTCCTTGCCCGCGCGGTAAAAATCATCTTCGATCTCCGCGTTGCGGTCGCGGCACAACGCGCGGTAGCGGTTGACTGCCGCCGCGCGTTCTCGTTCCCGGCCGCGCTCGCCCAGGGTCATCAGCAGCGCGTCGCGCACCAGGTCGCGGCCGCCGGCCGCTGCGGCGTACGCGTCCGCCATGGCGCGGGAATACCAGTAACGGTCATGCGCGGGATTCCCGGTGTGGTCCGGCGGAAACCCCCACTCGTCCTTCATGATGCCGGCCAAGGGGATGTCCGCATACTGCCGGATGATCGCCCGCTGATACGCGAGCAGATGCGGCGCGAAAACATCGGGCGTCAACACCGTGTGCGCCGCGATCACGCACACCTCGCCTTCGGGCTGCGCGGGCACGCGCACCTTCAGCACGCGTGGCTCCGCAGCGAGCACGGCGACCTGCCCGGAGACATCGCGCACGCTGCCGGCCTCGATGCCGTCCGAACCGCGCGCATAGGCGTAGGCCCGCACCAGACGCGTGGCGAGGCACGTGTAGGCCGGCAGCGAGCCGTTCATGTGATCTGTGGTGTCGCGCCCTTCAAATACGACTTCCGCCGGTGCGCCGGCCGCGAACGTCACCGGCCGCAGCACCAGTTCTTCCTGCAGCTCCTCCGGATACCGCTCGCGGAAATGCTCCCGCGCGAGGCGGACGTCGACCTCCCACGCGACCGCCAGGCCGCGTGACGCCGCGTAACGCACGGCCTCGGCAAGCTGCGCATGCACGCGCGGCTCCACCACTTCGGCCTGGCGGCAGGCTGTTGTGAGCAGCGTGTACGGCGAACGCTCCGCCGCTTCGTCGACAAACGTTTGGTACCCATGCGGCTCCAGTTCCTCTTTGGACCAGAACCAAGCGCCGATCACGGGGGGGCGCGCATCGCTGTCGCGCGCGACCGGCCTCATCCCGCCGCAGCGCCACGCGGCGCACCCCGTGACACACGCCGCCCCGAACAACGCGAGACCTGTCACGCCCCCCGCGGCAGCCACCAGATCTCGAACGGTCATCGGCCCGCTCCCGCCTTGAAGCCCGCGTCTTTGAACGCCCCCTGTGCCTGGCCGCCCTTGCCGGGGTAACCGCCGCTGACCTGCACCAGCCAAATCAACGCCAGCCGCGCTTCAGGGAAGACAACCATGTTGGTGCCGGCGGCGCCGCCATGTCCGAAAGCGCCGTGTCCATCCTGATCCACCGCGAAACCGAGCCCGTACTTCTGTTTGGGATTGCCGGTCTGGATTTTGGTCAGCTCTGCGAACGCCGCTTCGGAGAGCAGCCGGCGGCCCTTATACACGCCGCGGTTCAACAGCATCTCGCAAAACCGGGCGAGATCGGCGCCGGTCGAGAACAGGCCGCCCCCCGGTTCCGCAAAACGCCCCGGACGGTCAAACGGCGGCCGCATGAACGGCAAGGGCCTCTCATGCAGTCCGCCACTCTGCTTGTCCGGCCCGTATGCCTTCGCCAGCCGGCCGACCTGCTGCGGCGTCGGGAAAAAGGTCGTATCGCTCATGCCTAGCGGCTTGAGCACGCGCTGCTGAAGAAACGCCTCGTAGGGCATCCCGCTCGCGATTTCGATCACGCGTCCGATCGTGTTGATCCCCTGGTTCGAATAGCGGTAGCCCTCGCCGGGCTGGAATTCAAGCGGGTTCATGGTGTAGCTCAGCACCTGCTGGTCGAGCGGCATGCTCGCCAGATCCGCCTCGAGCATCGGCGTCAGAAACGGCAGCCCGGAGGTGTGCGAAAGCAGGTGGCGCAGCGTGATGGGACGCGTCTGGCGTTTCAGCGCCATCGACGCCTCGTCCTTTGACGCGACCACCCACAAGCGGTCCATCCGCGGCACATAGGCGCTGACCGGATCGTCGAGCTTCACTTTGCCCTCGTCCACCAGCATCATCAGCGCGACCGCCGTGAACGGCTTGGTCATCGAGGCGATCCAGAACAGCGCGTCCGGCGTCATGGGCTGTTTGGCAGCGGCATCGGCATAGCCGACTGCATC
>JAGOBZ010000097.1 GCA_017999015.1 Kiritimatiellia bacterium | reverse complement strand
CTTGAGCGCCGGCGTGTCGCCGCCCCCCACCACCGCGCCGAAAAAACGCGCGATGCCGAGCCCTTCGAGGATCGGGCGCGTGACAGGGCCTGGCTTGTTGGTGACGACGGCCAGCCGCCAACCGGCGGCGCAGAGCGCCTCCAAGGTGTCGGCGACACCGGGATAGAGCACGGTGCGGTCCAGGCAGTGCGCGACATAATGCACGCGCTGGCGCGCCAGCATCGCCTCCCAGAGATCGGGCCGCTCGGGGATCGCGCGTTCGATCAGCAGGCGCACGCCTTCGCCGACACACGCCACCACCTCTGCCGTCGATCGCGGCGGCAGGCCGAAATCCTGCCGCGTGAGATTCACCGCGCACGCCAAGTCGGCGCGCGAATCGATCAAGGTGCCGTCCAAATCAAAAAGCAGGTTTTTCACATTTACTCGTCCGCCGGGTCATCCATCAGCGCCAGGGGCCAGGCCGGATCGGTCACCGCGCCGATCTTGACCGCATAGCTGGTGCGCGCCGCGATATCCGCGTCGGTCACCAGATGCACGTCGAGCAGGCCGTCGGTCTTGTAGCCGGTGCGCAGATAATTCTGTTCGGCCAGGCTCAGGCTCCACCCCTCCAGCCACACCGTCAGGTCGCGGAGCTGCTCCGGCGACCCCTGCACATGCACCAGCAGATCGATGTCGCTGCCGGGACCGGCGGTCGCGTTGGCGGTCGAGCCGAAGAGGTACAGGGCGCGGACACCGAACCGTTCGCGTTTCACGCAGCGCGCGAGCTGCTCGGCCATGCGCAGCCGCCAGCGCCAGTAGTCCTCGGAGCGCGGCTCAGCGGGCTGCGGCGTAACCGCGTGCTCTTCCCCGCTCTGCACTGAAGGCGCAGCCAGATAACCGATCGCCTTGCCGAGGTCGGCATTCATCAGGATGCGCAGCACATGGCCCTGCTCGCAGCCGGGGATATCGATGACCCGGATGACGTCGGCGAGGTGCGCATACTCCGGCACGATGTTCCCCAGCATGTTTTTCGAGCTGTTGAGGAAACGCTCGTTGAACTCAACGCCGGATTCATCCGGATAGAGCGGGATGTAGCGGATGCCCGCCTCGACCATGTCCTGGAAGAAGTGGGTGCCGAACGACAGTTCCGGCGCGTACCCCCCTTTTTTGCGTGCGATCTCGATCAGCACGGCGGTGTTGCAGACGTCGGCGTAGGTCACCTGGACGCCCTGCTTGATATCGCCCCGGCTGCCCCAGCGCCCCGGCCCCATCAGGATAAAACGCCGCTTGGGCAAGAGCACATTCAGGCGGCCCACGGCGCGGGCGATATCCACCAGCGCATCCCGGCTGGTCTGTTCGGCATAGTGTTCGGGCGACACGTAGACGATGTGCGAGATGTCGGGCACGCGCCCGTTGGAGATGAAACGCGTGGCGGTGAAGAGCGTCTTGTCGGCCGGAATCTCCTGCGGGATCGCACTCGGCGCGGTCTCGATTTCGGTATACTGCGGACGGCACTGCAGCAGGTAGAAGGTATGGCCGTCCGAGGCGAACTCGATATCCACCGGCGTGCCGAGCCCTTCTTGCAGCGCGAGCAGGATGGCACGGACGCGTTTCACGAACTCCGTGCGGTTGATCAACCCTTCGAACGTCGCGATCAGCTCGTCGTTTACGGTGTCCAGTTCCAGACCCGACGGCGCATGGATGTTGCCGTCGCGATAGATCGAGACCAGTTGGCGCAGATTGGGGAACTCGCGACCATACTCGCGCAGCAGCGTGCCGAGCGGCACGGTCTCGAAGGCGCGCGATTCAACATTGATGACATCGACCATCGCGGGCGAGTAGTGCCGGATCTCATCAGGGCTCACATTGACCCGCAGACCGGGCTGGCCGGGCGAGAGCAGCGCCGGATAGTCGTTGCTGACGCGGTCCACGGCGCGCGTGCCGAGCCCGGGCACGAGGCGCACCAGTCCATCGTCACGCTTGAGGCGCGGCGACCAGCGGAACTCATTGCTGCTGAAGGCGACACCCGCATAGGCCGGCAAGACGTAGGGGCCGACACGCGCCCCGACCACCTCCTGAATCAGGATGCCCATCTCCTCGTGGAAATCCAGCAGTCCGTGCTCGGCCCGGTAGAGGATGGGATCAGGCCCATAAACCGAGGCATAGATTTCGGCGATCGCGTCGAGCAGCGCCTCCATCCTCGCCTTCTTACTCCCTTGGTTCGGCAGAAACAGGCTTTTATACTTGCCGGAAAAGGCGGAACCGGTGCGGTCTTCCAGCAAACTGGAGCTGCGCACGATGAGCGGGCACTCGCCGAAATCGTCCAGCGCCAGCGACAGTCCTTTGACGATATCGGCGGGGAAGGGCGCGTTCTTGAAGAGTTGAATGATGTTGGGATACTCAATGCGGATCTGCTCAAGCTCCTTGTACTTCTGCTCGTTGACATCCTCGAGCTGATTGTGGCGCAGGAACTCGGTTTGGCAGTCCGCCGTGAGATACCAGGTCCGCGGCGTCTTGATTCCCTCAAAAAGCTTTTCGCCCTTATCGGCGGCACGCCGCAGCAGATGCTGGGCGAGAAACAGGCCGGTGCTCTTGCCGCCCAGGCGGCCGTTGCTGCCCGAAGGGTAAATGATGCGCGGGGCCAGCTCAAAAAAGTCGGAGACCTCAAGGTGGCGCTTGGCGAGGTTGATGAAATCGATGTTGTCGGAGAAGAAACGCCGGATCAGCGAGACGCGCAGCCATTGCTCGGTAGGTTTCGCGAGCGTGGTATCGCTGCCGGTCAGCGCACGGTAGCGCAGGATCGCGTCGACGATCTGGTTGAGCGGCGTATTGCCGGAGTCAACCGCCTTGATCAGGAAGCTGAGCTTGTTCTCCTGAATCCACTTGTGCACATTCTCAAGGATGTCGGCGTCGCTCAGATGCTGCGAGGCGATCGCGAACACCTGGTCACTGACCGCAAAGATGCTCTCGCGCGTCTGCTTGTGGCTGGGACAGTTGCTGTCGGCACTGCCGTCGCCATGCGGCGGGGCCAGCTCGGAGCCGAAGGTGTTCAGCAACTGGCGGGCTTCTTTCACGCCGCTCCGGAACAGGTAGTAGAGCATCTTACGCGACGTGTAGAGATAGAGCTTCTCGTCGGTGCGCCGCAGCAGGTCGACGATCACCATCCATTCGTGGTGGCTTTTCGCCGCCAGCGCGCGGTGCGTCGACTCCCAGTCCTTGAGCAGCTTTTCAAGCTTACGGTGAAAGATCGTCTGGCCAATGCGCTCCGCGATGGTGCGGATCAGCTTCATCTCCTTCTGGAGAAAAATCCCCTCGCGCGAAGCCGGCACCTCGCTGCTGTAGGAGACCTCGATGAACCCGACGACGCGGTCCTCCTCTTTGATCGGGACCGTCTCAGCCCAATGCGTGGGCGTATACTGCGGCGGCTCGTAGACGGCATCCTCATGCACGATCCGCACCTGGCACAGCTTGGGATATTGCCAGCCGAACGGGATGATGACGATCAGCTCTTTGAAGATCTGCGGCAAGGAGAGCCGGTCGTTCCCGAGCAGCTCTTCCACCTGATAGAGACAGTTCAGCTCTTTCGCGCGCTCCCGCAACACCGTGAACCGGTCTTGAGCCTGCTTTTTATCGCCCATGGTTCCCCCGTCCGCTCTGGCGCAGCCTGCCGCCCGGAACGCTTGCGTATGTACCGAAAAATCAGGAGTCGGGACTCAGGCGCCGACCGCCTGAATCCCGGCGCACGCAGCCGCGGCTTACGCCCAGCCGCGCTGCTTGACCGCCTCGGCCACCCGGTTGATGGCGATCATGTAGGCCGCATCGCGCATGTACAGCTTCTGACGCTTGGCCAGATCATAGACCGCCGCAAAGGCGGCGGTCATCTTGGTGTCGAGCTTGGCGAGCACCTCGTCCTTCTCCCAGTAGTAGTTGGTGTTGCACTGCACCTGCTCGAAATAACTGCACGTCACACCGCCGGCGTTGGTCAAGAAGTCCGGCAGCACAAAGATGCCGCGCTGCTTGATGACCTCGTCGGCCTCGGGCGTGGTCGGACCGTTCGCACCCTCGGCGATGACCTTCACGCGTTTCGCGATCTTCGCCACCGTCTCGCGGTTGATCTGATTCTCAAGCGCCGCCGGAATCAGGACATCCACGTCCTGCTCCAGCCAGGCCCCGCCAGGCAATCTCTCATAGCCCAGTTCGCCCGCGCGGGCCTTGTCGATGCCGCCGAACTTGTCGGCGATGCCGCGCAGTTCTTTGAGGCAAATGCCGTCCGCCTTGCGGAACGTATACGACGTCTTGTCCGCCTGATCCCAACAGGAGATCGCGACCACCTTGCCGCCCAGTTCCGTGTAAAGCTGCACGGCATACTGCGCCACGTTGCCGAAGCCCTGCACGCTCGCCGTGGTCTTCGCCAGATCAATGCTGAGAGCCTTCAATCCTTCGCGCAACGTGTAGATCACGCCGAAACCTGTGGCCTCGGTACGCCCCAGCGATCCTCCCATGCCGACCGGCTTGCCGGTGATGAAGCCCGGATAGCGGCCGCCGTGAATCGTCTCGTACTCGTCGAGCATCCAAAGCATGTGCTGCCCGTTGGTCATCACATCCGGCGCCGGCACGTCGCTGATCGGCCCCACGTTGCGCGCGATCTGGCGTATCCAGCCGCGGCAGATCTGCTCCTGCTCGCGCTGGCTCAGATGATGCGGATCACAGATCACGCCGCCTTTGCCGCCGCCCAAAGGAATGTCGACTACCGAACACTTCCAGGTCATCCACATCGACAGCGCGCGCACGGTGTCGATGGTCTCCATCGGATGGAAACGGATGCCGCCTTTCGCCGGACCGCGCGCGTCGTTGTGCTGCACACGGAAACCCTTAAACACACGGACCGTGCCGTCATCCATCCGCACCGGAATCGAAAACTGATATTCGCGCAGCGGCTGGCGCAGAAGTTCCCGTACCCCCTCGTCTAATTCAAGCAACGCCGCCACTTTGTCAAACTGCGCTTGCGCCACCTGAAACGGGTTATATGAACTGCTCTCCATACTTTTCGGCCTTTCCTGATTTCGCCTGACGAAGGCGACTGTTTGAACCACGTCACTTTTTCGGTTATACTACAGCCGCACTCGCGCCGCAACGACAATTTTGTAAGATTATAGAAAGCGGGCCCTATTCAGAGGCTAACCAATAACATCCTTGACCTCTCCGTTAAGGGGGCGTCACATCCACCACATACACTTGGCGCGTCCCGTCATGGACCGAGTTGAACGCCATCATCTTGCCATCCGGGCGCCAGCGCGGGTGCAGGTCGCAGCGCGAGTACTGCTCGCGGTACAGCTCCGGCACAAAGAATGCGCCGAGCGGCAGCACCGCATGGTCCGCCATGCGCATGACCATCAGCTTGCGCTCGCTCAATTTGTCCGGGTAGGTGTCGGTCGCCATCCAGCGGCCGTCGTCCGAAAAAACGCCGTGCCCGTCGAAGTCCAGCAGCCCCCGGCCCAGACGCGTGAAGTCCTCCTTACCCGGCGTGAAGAGCACGTGGCTCCACACGGCATCCTTGAATTTGGCGGTGACCATCAGGCGGTCGCCGTCCAGCCAGTTGAAATGCGAACCGCCCCACCCGTCCGGGAAGCAGCGCCGCACGCCGCTTCCGTCCCGGTTGCAGGTGAACGAGGTGGTCTCCCACTTGCGAACGACTTTTTGTCCCACGAGATTCTCCACCGTGCGCGCCAGCCAGAAGATCTTCGAGCCGTCGCGGCTGAAGACCGTGTGGCAGAAATAGGCCAGCGCCTTGGGGTCTTTGACGGGCGGCATGCGATCACGCACCGAGGCGATGGGGACGATCAGCCGCGCCTCGCCGCTCGCCAGGTCCACGAGCCAGAGTCCGTCATCCTCCGGCCAGACCGTATCGGCGCGCGCGTTCTGTCCGTTGCCGCCGTACCCATAATCCGGCCGCGTCAGCCGCAGCCGCGCGTAGTTGATGCTGACCGCCCAACGGCCGTCCCGCGAGACCGCGCTCACCGGAAACGGCACCACGCGCCGCGTACGCGTCGCCATGTCGTAGATGACCGAAACGAAGCGGCCGTCCACCAGATCATTGAAAATAAACTGCGTCTGGGGCGCGGTGCCGAGCCAGTGTGCCATGGTCGCTTCCTGGAAATTCCAGCAGCGCGTCTCGGTCAGCGGGACGAAGCGATTGTTGTCCTGCGCGTCCACCACACCTAACACGGCCGCGTCCTGCTCGGTGGGCAGGCGGTTCTTGACCTCGGTTTCCAGCACCGTGGCGTACCGGCCGTCCGCGCTCCAGGCGTTGATCGCATAGTAGCTCGCGAAGAGATGGTCTTTCGGGCCAGAGGTGATCGCGCGCGGCGCGGAAAAAGCGGGAAAATCTCCGGCCAGCGCCAACCCAGCCATCACCGTGCAAACAAAACACCAGCCTGTTCTTTTCTTCATCATGCGTCTCCTTTAATGATCTCATCCCACCGCTGTTTCTGACGGACGATCTCCTTGAAACGCGCCTCGTTGTCCGGCTTGTCGCCGATCTCCAGCAGACAGAACCCATTCCAGCCGATCCGCCTCAGAAAGGCGCATTGCGTCTCGTAGAATTTCGCCTCGGTGTAATTCTTCGCCGTGAGGTCGTGCAGGTGAACGGTGCCGGCCAGACAGGAGCCGACCTTTTCGAGGTTGGCCGCCAGCCCCTCGCCCTGCGTGTCGCGGAAGTCGCTGTTGAGAATCACCCTCAGGCCCGGATTGTCCACGGCTTTACAGATGCTCGCCAGATGAGGCAGCAGCCCCGCGCTGCCGTGCGCCTCAAGCCGCAGTTCCACGCCGAGGGACGCCGCCACGGGCGCCAGGCGCTTGAGCGACGCCGCGATCTGCTCGAGCGTCTTCTCCTGCGGCACCTCTTTGTGAAAATCGTTCGGGAAGACGCGCAGTCCCCCTGCCCCGAGATCCGCGCAGAACTGCAGCAGTTCTCGCGTCCGGTCGATGGCCTTCTCGAGTTTGGCGGCGTCGGGCGAATCGTAGCGCTCGCCGCAGGCGACGCCGACCAGTTTGACCGGACTGTCGGCAAACCGTTTCGCAGCCTCGGTTCGCGCGGCCTTGACGCTGGTGAGTTCTAGTCCGTGCGCGTACTTCATGTCGGTCCGGATCTCGACCCCGAACAGCCCGAAGCGCGGCAGGAACTCGATCAGCTCAGAGATCGTCCAGCGGCTGCCGATCTGGTAGGTGGTCAAGCCCAGCCGCACCCCGTTCGTCGCCTCGCGCGACCTCGCCGCAGGCGCCGCCAAGGCTGCGGCCAACGCCGCACCGCCGCTCTTCATGAACTCGCGTCGTGTCATCGTCTTTCTCCTTTGTTCTGACTTGAAACGTGTTTATACCTTGTCCGGAACTTCAAAGCCTTTTCGATACTCGCGCGCAAGATAGCGGTTGGCCTCGTCGGCGAAGTCTCCGGTGAACCGCTCCGCCGCCGGATCAAAACGCAGGTACGGCCCGAGCGCCGGCGGTGTCTTGCGGACGTCAATCCCGTTGGCGTCGAGATGGCCGAGCATCCGCTCCCACGTCTTGAGGAAGTCGGCATTGAAAGCGACGCGCTCGCGGATCTGCTCCGGCGCGGCCTGCCGGCCGAGGCGGTGCGAGATGTTACCCAGATGCACCAGGCTCGTCGACACGTGCGCTTCGGCGATATCGTAATAGGGCATGCCGGCACCGCCGCGGACGGCATCGAAAAAGGCCGCTCGCACCGACCGCAGCGCCGGCTTGAACTCCTTGACCAGTTTACCGGCCTTGTCATAGGCCTTGTTGCCGACCGTGTAGCCCTCTTCGCATTGGACGGACGTCGTGTACGACTGGCCGTGCAGCGCGTCCATGTCCTGCTGTCCCCACGCGCCGTTTTTCCAGGAGCTGCGGGCGCGCGGCAAGGCCCGCATCTCGTAGATGATCGGCAACGGCTCGTAATCGAAGAACGTGATCTGCGTGTTGGGCGTCTGGCCGTCATCGTCATACCCGAACCGGCCGCCGATGCTCAACACGCTTTTCGGCATGCCCTGGCCCGCGACTTCGCGCGCGCCGTCCAGAAGGTGGATGCCCCAGTTGCCGAGTTCGCCGTTGCCGGTGTCCCAATCCCAGTGCCAGTCGTAATGCAGGTTCTGGCGCATGAGCGGCTTCATCGGCGCCGGACCGCACCAGAGGTTGTAATCGAGCGTCGTGGGAATCGGCGTCGGGGCGGCCACCTTGCCGATGCTCGTCCGCGCGCCGTAACGCACCGCATGGATATAGAGCGGCTTGCCGAGGTGGCCGTCGATGGCGAAGCGCGCGGCCTCGCGGAAACCGGCCATCGACCGGGTCAACGTGGACGAGTAGATGACGCGGTTGTAGGCGCGGGCGGCCTCGACCATTTTCCGGCCCTCGAACAGATTGTGGCAGACCGGCTTCTGGACGAACACATGTTTGCCGGCCTGCGCGGCGTGGATGCTCACCAGCGCGTGCCAGTGGTTCGGCGTGGTGACCCAGACCGCGTCGATATCCTTACGCTCCAGCAGCTTCCGATAGTCGGTGAAGGTCTCGGGCTTCTCATTGTGCTTGGCGCACTCCTCAAGGGCGTAGCCGAGATTGGCGGAATCGACATCGCAGAGCGCCGCGATCCGGACGCCCGGCACGGCACGGCATCCCTTCATGTCGTTCCGCCCCATGCCGCCGATCTTGACTTTCGACCCCATGCCGACAATGGCCAGCCGGATGGCATCGTTCGCGCCTTGAGCGCGGAGGCGCGTGGCGGCGGGCAGGTAAGTTGCCGCGCCAACACTCATTCTCAAGAAACTCCGACGATTCATATTCCTCTCCCATGATTTGAAAACGGCCATCCAACCTTGCCGTCCCGCGCTAGTGCACGGGATCGACCGCAACATCTTCGGCCAGCACGTCGCCGGCGTAGGGCCCCGTGAACGCCAGCACGCACACGTCGCCGGCATCCAACTCGATGGCCGTGCGCCGCTCCTGCCACGTGACTTCCGCGTCCCGCACGAGATCGCGACAGGCCGACGGCTGCGCGAGGGCGGTCAGCGTCACCACGGCCCGCTGGCGCGCCTCAGACTGGTTAAAGACCGTCAGATAGCAGAGGCCGGGCTGCCAGCCGAACCGCTCCAGCGTCACGGCCGCGTTGTCCGAGCGAGCGCCGGTCACCGGCTCCCAGCCCGCTTCGGCGACCAGGCGGCAGAGCGGCACATATTTCTTGAAGAGCGGGCGGTCGCGGTTGTACAGCTCAGGGCGTGTGAAGTAGTGGCCGGTCGAGGCGTCGGCGCTGAAATAACCGGGAAACATGCCGTACGCCAGCGCCCGCTTCATGAACCGCTCCGAGTCTTCATAAGAAAAGGCGCTGAAATCCGTGTTCATCAAAAAGCAGAACGGCTTGCCCCTGCACAGCGCGCGGCGGTAGAGCAGCTCCTCGTCGGCCATCGGACGCCATTTTCCGCCGTGCTTCCAATCGGTCTCGGTGCCCATCACGTCCAGCAGCGGCGCCAGCCAGCACCAACTGATCGGCGTACTGTTGGCCATCATGTAGTGCCCGCGCGCATGCATGTCGCGCGCCAGCGCC
>JAGOBZ010000096.1 GCA_017999015.1 Kiritimatiellia bacterium | reverse complement strand
CGCGGTGTCGGCGCCGCTCCGGTTGCGCGCGTCTGTCACAAACGAACTCACCGAGTTCGCTTTCACCGGCGACCACCGTGCCTGGCCCGTCTACGCCGCACAGGGCGAGTACAAGCCGGAAGCGCTCTCCGCCGTCAAAAAAGGCGCGGAGCGTCCGCTCACTGTCGAGACCGCCGAAGGCCCGGTTGCCGCCATCGGCGAAGCGGCGCTCGTCGATTTCGCCCGCATGAAATTCGCGCCTGTCCCGGGCAAGCCGTACACGCTCAAGGCTGACCTCGACAGCCCCGTCTCACTCGAAAAAGCAGGCGTGTCACCTTGGCGTTATGTCATGGTGGCGGACAACGCCTGCCGCCTGCTGGAACAAAACGATTTTATCCTCAACCTCAACGAACCCTCGCGGATCGCTGACACCTCGTGGATCAAACCCGGCAAAGTCATCCGCGAGACCTCCCTCACCACGAAAGGCGGCTTGGCGTGCGTGGACTTCGCCAAGACCATGAACCTGCAATACATCGAATTCGACGCGGGCTGGTACGGCCATGAGTATGACGACGCCTCGGACGCGCGCACCGTCACGCTTGACCCCAAACGCTCCAAAGGGCCGCTGGACCTGCCCGAGGTCATCCGTTACGCCAAGACGAACGGCGTCGGCGTCATCGTCTACGTCAACCGCCGCGAACTGGAGCGCCGTCTCGACGACCTGCTGCCGCTCTACACCTCATGGGGCATCGTCGGCATGAAGTACGGCTTTGTCAACGTGGGCAGCCAGAAGTGGACAAGCTGGCTCTCGGACGCCATCCGCAAAGCCGGCGAAGCGCGCATGATGATCGACATCCATGACGAATACCGCCTCACCGGCAACCAGCGCACCTGGCCCAACGTCATGACGGTCGAAGGCATCCGCGGCAACGAGGAGATGCCGGACGCGCCGCACAACTGCGCGCTGCCCTTCATCCGTTACCTGTGCGGTCCCGGCGACTACACGCCGTGCTGGTACAACGGGCGCGTCAAGAACACGCGGGCGCATCAGCTCGCGCTGGGTGTCGTCACCTACAGCCCTTGGCAATTCCTCTTCTGGTACGACAACCCCGGCATGTACAAAGGCGAACCGGAGCTGGACTTCTGGCGCCAGATGCCGACGGTCTGGGACGACACGCGCGCACTGCACGGGCGGATCGGCGCGTACGCCTCGATCGCGCGGCGCAGCGGCGATGCCTGGTTCATCGGCACCATCAATGCCCTTGAGCGCCGCACGCTGGAGCTCCCCCTCTCGTTCCTCACCCCCGGCAAGACCTACACCGCCGCCCTTTACAGCGACGGCGCGCCGGACGGGTCAGACCGCACGCGCGTTGCGTGCGCCACGCGCCGTGTGACCGCCGCCGACACCCTCACCGCCGACATGGCCATGAACGGCGGCCACGCCGTCCACCTCGTCCCGGCACCCTGACGCCGACACCCCACCCCCTCTCTCTCTTTTCGCGATCCCCTCATTTTCAATATGTCTTGGCAAGGTAAAATGATCGGCGGCAGCATCGGCTCGTTCCTCGGTCCCTGGGGCGCGGTGGCCGGCGCCGCCGCCGGCCATTATCTCGTGGACCGCAAGGCGCCCACGCCGCAGAAACAGGCGCAGCGCCTGATCGCCGTCACCGCCGCGTCGCTGTATGAACTGGCCCGGGTCGACGGCCGGTACACCGCTCGCGAGGACCTCGCCATCCGCGCGATCCTCGCCGAGCTTAACCAGGCGGTCGGCGGCGCGCTTTCGCCGCACGATCTCTCGTATCTGATCGACGACTGCGCGCGGATCGACCGTCCGCTGGCCCGGCTCGCCGCGCTGGTGCGCGACACGCCCGATCTCGCGCGCGCGTCGGCCGTCTGGCTGTGGCGCGTGGCGGTCAGCGACGGTGACGCAACACCGGCCGAGGCCGACTGCATCGCCGGTTACGCGCGTCCGGCCGGACTTCACGATGACGATCTCCGCAACGCTTCGCTGCTTTATGTGCGGCGTTCAGCCTCCGCGCAGGAACGGCGCGAGGCCTGCCACACGCTGGGCGTCCACTACACGGCCGATGACGCGCAGATCAAAAGCGCGTACCGCGCGCTCAGTCTGACGTATCATCCGGACAAACACAGCGGCCTCGACCCGGCCATTCAGGCGCTGACGGCCGAAAAGTTCGCGCAGATCAAGGCCGCCTACGACACGCTCAGCGGACGGCCGTCGGACGACTGGTTCGCGCGCGACGCCGCCACCGGACAGCTTGCGGCCGCCACGGCCGGTGCCGCGGTCCGCTGTTTCGTCTGCGGCGAACGCGCGGCCCTGCCGGCGGAGGTCCGGCAGATCGACTCGGCGCGCTGCACCCAGTGCCAGACCCTGCTGGCCTTTGACCACGACCTCGCCGCGCACCTCCTGTCTCGCCGTTAAGTCGCGCTTGAAGATTCAAGCGGCAGCTTTCAGCTTCAACGCATTTCGCGCATACTCAAGCGCGTCGCATTATGTTACTCTTGCGGGCGTACGTGACCCAAGAATCAAGTGAGAACCATTATGCCCGTTTACGAGTATGAGGCCTCAAGCCCCAAACAACACTGCCCCCGATGCGCCGATGGCTTTGAGTGTGTCCAGTCGATTCACGATCCGCGTCTGACCGCGTGCCCGGATTGCGGCGCACCCGTGCGGCGTGTCATCGCCGCGCCGGCCATCGGACGCTCCAAATCCAAGCTCGACGACCGCGCCAAAGCCGCCGGTTTCACGAAACTGAAGCGGCTGGGCAAGGGCGAGTACGAAAAAATGTACTGAGCGAAGGAGCACTTGTGCAGCGATTCACGCTTGAGCGTCGCAGTAAAATCCTGCGGACGGTACGCGATTTTTTCGATGCCCTCGGATTTATCGAGGTTGAGACGCCCGTTCGCATTCCCGCCCCGGCGCAGGAGACCCACATTGATGCTCCGCCCTCAGGCCGGGCCTGGCTGCGCGCCTCGCCTGAGCTTCACATGAAAAGGCTGCTCACTGAGGGTTTCGAAAAAATTTACCAGATCGGCCCCTGTTTCCGCAGTGGCGAATGCGGACGCAGGCACAACCCAGAGTTCACGATGCTGGAGTGGTACCGCACGGGTGCCGACTATCTCGACATCCTCGCAGACACCGAAGCGCTGGTCAGCGCCGTGTTTATGGCTCTTTTCGGGAAGACGACGTTGTCCTATCGCGGAGCAACCATCCAACTGGCCGGGCCATGGACGCGCCTGACCGTGAGCGATGCGTATCGCCGCTGGGCCGGATGGGACCCGTCCCAGCACTGGGACGCGGACCGTTTCGACACGGACATGATCGCGCGCATCGAACCCGCCCTGCCGCGCGCGACACCGTGCGTGTTAATCGACTACCCGGCCCCCGCGGCTTCACTCGCGCGGCTGAAACCCGGCGATGCCCGCGTCGCGGAACGCTGGGAGGTTTATATCGGCGGGCTTGAAATCGCGAACGCCTACAGCGAGCTGTGCGACGGCACCGCGCAGCGCGCGCGGTTCAATGAAGCCGCGCGCGAACGCCAAGCGCTGGGGAAGGACGTTTATCCGCTGGACGAGCCCTTCTTAAACGCGCTCGAGCGCGGCATGCCCCCCTGCGGCGGCATCGCGCTCGGTCTCGACCGACTGGTCATGCTGGCCTGCGACGCCGACGACATCGCGGAGGTCCGTGCGTTCTGCCAACGCCCGGGCTCGTGCTATTAATTCACCTCCTCATGTTCTTTAACCGTGCGAACGACAAAGACTTTATCCTGAGCGCGCACACGCTGCGGACAAGCAAAGGTGACCCACGTTCCGCGTTCGGCGCGTTCGCATGTTTCGTGATCCCGCTTCAGCGCGTTGACGGTCAGATCCACCACCCCGCTGGTCGGACCGTGAATTGAAAGGGTGTCACCCGGTATGATCGGTTGATCCTGAACCTGTACCTGCACCATTCCGGCTTTCGCATAATAGTTCAGCACCACCCCGACATGGAGTTTTCGGACGCTCGCCTGATTGGCGTCAGTATCCGTGAACTGCCCGGCCCCGGGGCGTCCGTGAAAGAGTCCACGCCCGAACTCCCGGTGATACACCCGCTCGCATGACACACACCACTCTTCAGCACGTTCCGCGGTAAAGGATCCGCCATGCACCGCATCAATCGCCGCGCGGTAGGCTGCAACCACGGCCTTGACGTATTCCGCATTGCGGGCACGCCCTTCAATTTTGAATGCAGAGATACCAGCCGCCATCAACCGGTCGACAAACGGCAGCGAGCAGAGGTCGCGCGCCGAGAGCACCGTGTGCGGCGTCACGCGGAATTCGGCATCGGCGTTTTCTCCCTCCCGCACCTCTCGGATCAGGAATTCGCGGCGGCAGGGCTGCCGGCACTCCCCGCGGCTGCTGGAGCATCCATAGGCGTCGTGGGAGAGCAGGCACCGTCCCGAAATCGCCACACAGACGGCACCATGCACAAAGGTCTCGACCTCGATCCCCGCCGTCTTGGCAATCACGGCGACCTCCTCCAGCGTGCACTCGCGCGCCAGCACCACCCGGCTCGCTCCCTGCTGCTTCAAAAATTGCGCGGCGGCCGAATTCGAGCAGGACATCTGCGTTGACACGTGGAAGGGCACGCCCAACCGCTGACACAGGGTTACTGCGCCCCAGTCCGCCACGATGGCGGCATCGACATAAGGCTTTGAAAAACGCAGGGCCGTTTCAGCCGCAGTCAACTCGCCCTCGTACAGCAGCGAATTCAGCGTGAGATAGAGGCGTGCGCCACGCGCCCGGCAACGCCGCGAAGCCTCGGGCAGCATCTCTTGCGTGAAGTTGCGCGTCGCCAGCCGACGCATGTTCAACGTCTCGAGTCCGAGATACACGGCGTCCGCACCCGCATCCAACGCGGCCTGCAGACAGGTCATGTCACCCGCCGGCGCCAGAAGCTCAGGGATTTTTCTCATCTCGGGGGAGTATAACTCAGATCCCCGCCGCTTGGCCAGTCACATGATAAATTGAGGCGCGCCTTCCTGCAATTTTTATCCATTGAAAAAAATGCGGTTGAAAAGCCGCCCGGTTTTGCTATCTTGTCGGCTCTACATCCGATAGACCAGAGCGGTTACGAAGAGGAGAAGAAGGTCACATGAGTCAGCATAGCAGCTTGAAGGGTTCGGGCAAAATTACGGCAAAGCGCAATGTGTTGAAACGTTTCGAACGTGTCAACCTGCTGAAAAAGCGCGGCCAGTGGAAAGACGGCGATCGCGGTTTGGGCCTTCGCAAGACCAAGCCGGACGCGTAACCGCAACAGCGGATTACACGTTTTCGCGTCGGCAACCGCTTGTGTACCGGTATCCCGCAGGGGATTCGTGTGCGGGCGGTTTTTTTGTTTTGGGCAAAAGATCGGTCACGGCGCAGCATCTCTGAAAGAACCATGTCGCCCCGCACGTCCAGTTCACGACACGCGCTTCTGCCGTTGTTTCTTCTGGCGCTGGCAGCCGGGGCGGCCTGTGCCGAAACGGACGGCGGCAGCCGTGTGCGCGGTATCCAAGGGCGCTTCGCGCTCTATGCCGCGACCAACCCGCCGCTCGAGGCGGTTGCCTGGCTGCCCGCCGAAACGGTGCTCGCCGTTGTCGGCGAGTTGACCGAAGCACCCTGGACGCCGGTTGAGGCGCCTGACACGGTCACGGTGTGGATCTACCGCGACCTCGTCCGCGACGGCAAGGTACTGGCCGACAAAAGTCTGGTGCGGGCCGGCGCGGGCATGGCCTTCCGCCCGCTCGCCAGTCTCGACGGCGGCACGTCCGTTCATGTGCGCGGCCTGTATGGCGACTGGCTCAAGATCGCCCCGCCGCCGAACATGATGTTCTGGGTGCTGCGTGACCAGGTCGAGCCGCTTGCTGAATGGCCCCGCGAGCGCGATGCGTCGCAGGTGCAGCCTGACCTTTACAGCGCACTGATCGACGCGCTGTCCGATCCGCCGGCTCAACCGTCTGATCCCGCCGCGCCGTCTGATGCGGCCCCCCCCGATCCCGAGCCCCCGGCAGAACCACCCCGCGCGGCTCATCGCCCTCCGGAACTGGCCGGTTTCGTGCTGGATGAGAGCGCCGTCCAAGGTGAACGCATCACGTTGCGCGGCACCTTGGACTGGGGCGGTATCGATCCGGTATCCGCCCCCTTCTGCCTCGTGGCCCGTGAACCGGACGGCGATGCCGTGGCCCTCTGCAACCTGTTGGCGCCGGAACTCACCTACGGACCGCACATCGGTGCCGAGGCCACTGTCGAGGGTACGCGCTGGTTTGTTAAAGACGCCCGTCTGCCTTTCGTCATCCCGCTGGCCGTGCGGCTTTCGGCGCGAAAGTGAGATTGGCGTCTCGCCAACCGCCACGGCATTCATTATAGTAGCGGGTTTATGGAAGGAAAACTGTGCCTTATCTGCGGCGACGACGACTATCTCGTCGATGCGGCTGCGCGCGAGCGGATCAACCAGCTTGTGCCGGAGTCGGATCGGACGTTCGGCGTTGAGACCGTGGACGGCCACCGCGACACTGCCGAAGAGATCTGCAAGGCCGTGGACGCCTGCATGGAATCGGTGCAGACCCCCGGCTTTTTCGGGGCCGCCAAAGTCACCTGGTTCCGCGACGTGACCTTCCTCCCCGGCAGCAGCCGATGCGCCGAGACGATAGCCGCCAAAGAGGCGACTCAAAAGCTCATCACATGGCTTAAAGGCGGCATGCTCGACGGCCAGGCTCTGATTATCACGACGGCCAAAGTGCTGCGAACCTCCACGTTTTTCAAGACGTGCCAGCAGCACGGCGAAGTTCAGGATTTCGGTAACGGCCTCAAGGCGTGGGAGCTTGAAAAACTGGCCGGCCAGCGCTTAGACACTCTGTTCGCGCAGGCCGGACTCGCCGTTGATGCGACCGCACGCGCCGAATTTCTCAAGCGCGCCGGCTGCGATACGCGGCTCTTGGTGAGCGAGGTCGAAAAGCTGCGCCTCTACGCGGGCGCCAGCAAACGTGTAACCGTTGAAGACGTGCGCGAGATCACTTCCATCGGCCGTGAGGCTGAAGCCTGGGACCTTCTCGACGCCTTTGGCGAACGCAGCGCGCTGGGCGTCCTCACCACCCTCAAGCGCTTGAGCGGCCAGCGCGGCATCGGCGTCATGCTCGCCGCGATGCTTGAAAAAACGGTGCGCGACCTGCTGATTCTGCGCGAAGCCTATGACCGCAAATGGGTCTACGGTGGCGCGGGCGGCGCCTGCGGATGGAACAAGAATCTGCCGCCCGAAGCAGCCGCGCTGCTCAGCGCACTGCCGGTCAACCCGACCGCAACGGGTACGTGGGCGTTGAAGAAAAAACTGCCCCACGCCCTCAACTTTACGCTTCAGGAACTTCGCGTGGCGCGCTACCGCATCTTGGACCTGCGCGAAAAACTCGTGTCGTGCGCGCTGCCCGAAATGTTTCTTCTGGAAACCACCCTGTTGCGGATTATCGGCAACCCCCTCTCGAAGGCCGGCCCCGCGCGCCCGGTCGCGGCAGGAGCGCGATGACCCTGAGGCTGTGGACACAGATCATCGGATGGCTGGCCACCCTGGCAGTCACAGCCCTTACGCGCCCGGCGCAGGCATCGGCGTCTGACCTCGATCATAACGACGACGGCTTCATCCGCGTGGCCTGGCTTTCCGCTCCGCAGCAGGCCGGCGGCATCGTTTCAGCCGACATCTGTTCGGATCTCGAAAGCATGCTCAAGGCCGCAAAACCCGGCAAACCGGTGCGGGTCGCGTTCGTGCCGGTCACGCTCACCCGCACGTTGATGGGCTGGTGGTATCATCCGGATGCCCAAGCCGAGCGCGCGCAGCTCTTCAGCGGCGGGTATGATGTGCTCGTGCTCGCGGAACACGACGCGTGCGTCAACGACTATCCCGAATTCTTTTTTGAAGGCGTCCGAGCGATCAACGCGCAGGCACGCACGGCCGGACTGCGCACGGCGCTTGCCGTCATGAGCAAGCCCGGCCTCTCCTTTCGCGATAAACGCCTGCTCGCCATCGCAGAGACGGCCTACCGCGTGGGTGACGGTTGCGGCGTGGAGGTGATCCCCGCCGCCTTTGCCTGGCGCGAGACCCTGGCCCGCAACCGCCTGTCCGGCACCTCGCCGGTGCGCGCCCGCGCCTGCGCCTACTTGACCGCCGCAGCCGCCTATGTCCAACTCGCCGGCGAGCGCATCCCCAAGGGCGCGCTCGAAACCTATTGGACCACCCGGCGCACCACCGAAGCGCTCGCGCTCTCCGCGCGCGAAGCTGTCGCCGACGCGCGCGTGACCCGTCACTACAGCGGCCCCTTTACGGGGGTCGTGCGCATTGAGCCGCGCATCAAACAGCGGCTCAAGATCTATGTGCCCAACACCTTATCCGATGATCCGCTGCGCCAGAACCTCCAGTTCATCCTGGACGCCGCATTCCAAGAGTGGTTTTGGAAAACGCCCGCGGAATGGTACACGGACGGCTTCGACCGCTATGCATCGGCCTTTGATCTGGTTTACGGCGACATGCAGCAGATGAGCCTCTACGCCGATCCGCAGCTTTATACGTCGCTCAGCCTGCCCCCAACGAATCAGCCGCCGCCCTGCACCGCTGTTTTTTGCCGCCTGCCTGCGGACGACCCTGACGGACTCGCGACGCTGCGCCGCCTTGAAGCCATATCGATTGAAGGCTATGAGTTCGCCAAAAAGCGCGGCATGGTCTTTGTCCCCTTCCCGATAGCCTGGGCTCGCGCACATCAGGCTGACGCCGCACTCGTCCGACCGCCCGACCCCGGACGCGTTAACGACTGGCTGACCTACATGCTGGCCAACATGCTCTACACCACGGTGACCGACCGCTACCTGCCGCCGCCGGAAAAGGTCAAGCCGCACCACGCCAATGCCGACCATCCGCGCGGCCGCCACGATCTCTGCGCCCGCATCGGCTTCGAAACCCTGCGCCAACTCGCCACGCTGCACGAACCGGTCAACGCCGTTCTCTTGAGCAGCGGAACCTACCGTATCGACAACGACAGGCCCGGCTTTGTCGGCATCCGCCTGCTCGACCGGCCCTCGCGCGAGGCCCGCGTGTTCTGCGCCACCGACATCCCTGGCATCGCCCGGCTCTCGCGCGAATCGCTGATCTTCACGCCGGACAACTTCGATATTGAACAGACCGTCCGCATCCTGCCCGCCACCAACGCACCCTCACTTTTTTTCCATATCATGGCCAGTGTCCAGTCCGAAGACAAAAGCATCGATGGCGCAAACGATCTGCGGCCCTTCCTGCTCAATTTCGACGATCATTCACCGGGGTCGTTTGTTTTCGACCGCACGGCGGTTTCTCCCCGCACCGGTTACACCGCGCTGCTGCGTCCGACCACGCGCCCGTGTGAAACCGTGTATGCGCGCATCGAGCAAAACGGCCGATTTACGCAAGAGATCTATTTCTCGCCCGACCACGACGGCGGCAGCCCCGTGCAACTCGCGCCGACCGCCGTCGACTATGCCAGGGGCACGCTGCCGGTCATCGTGACCACCACCTCGGCAGACCGCCGGTTTCATGAAAAACGTGTCGCAGTTACGTTTCGCGTTTCGACCGATGGTGCCCCGCTCCCGCATGTGCGTGTCACCTTGCCTGCGCCCGACAGCGTGATCGACGGTCCCGCTTTTGTGACCGCGCGGGCCGAGGCGGAGGCGTCCGTCGGCATCAGCGACCTCGCGCTGTTTCTCGATCACAAGCGCCTCGGCTTTTCGGTGACACCGGTATGCTCGGCCACCGTCGAGAAAGGTCCGC
>JAGOBZ010000095.1:4260-9816 GCA_017999015.1 Kiritimatiellia bacterium | reverse complement strand
AACCCCCTTTTTTGAATCTTTTAACCTCCTTGTCTCCAAGGTATTAAAACTCCTAAATCCTAACTCCTAACTCCTCCTTCGGGGGCGGATTCAACAAAGTTGAATCGCTCCCTGCCCAAAACTAGCGGTTGAACCCTGTTTCTGGTTTCCTTATAATAGACAACGTTTTCTGATTTTTTTAACACGCATTTTCCGGCTGTAAAAACGCGCAACCGGGGGAAACATCAGAGAGGAAAAAGGATCATGATGCAGTTCAATCGTCGCGATTTCGTCAAAGGCAGCGCTTGTGCGGTCGGAGCCATGTCAGCGGGGGGATGCTTCTCGTCGCGGCCCGCGCGCTCGTTCGCCAAGCCGGGCGAAAAGCTGAACATCGGCGTGATCGGCGTCGGCGGCAAGGGGTGGAGCGACTGGATGCCGATGTTTGAGCACGGCGAGAACATCGTGGCGCTGTGCGACGTGGACCGCGCCCCGATCGATAAGGCGCTCGCCGAGATCGAGAAGAAGGGCAAGAATCCGTCGCAGGTGAAGTGCTACAGCGATTTCCGCAAGATGCTGGACGAGTGCAAGAATCTCGACGCGGTCACGGTCTCGACGCCGGACCACATGCATGCGCCCGCCGCGATCCGCGCGATGAAGCAGGGCTGCCACGTGTATGTGCAGAAGCCGCTGGTGCGCACAATCTGGGAGGCGCAGTATTTCAAGCAGGTCGCCGACGCGAGCCGCGTGGTCACGCAGATGGGCAACCAGGGCAGCGCCAACAACGGCCTGCGCCGTAATGCCGAGCTGCTGCAGTCCGGCGTTCTCGGCGACGTGACCGAGGTACACGTGTGGACCAACCGCCCGATCTGGCCGCAGGGCATCGCCCGTCCCGAGGGCTCCGACCCGGTGCCGGCGACGCTGGACTGGGAAAGCTGGCTGGGCACCGCGCCGTTCCGTCCCTACAAGAACGGCACCTACCACACCTTCAAGTGGCGCGGCTACTACGATTTCGGCACCGGCGCGTTCGGCGACATGGCCTGCCACACGATGAACCTGCCGTTCCGCGGCCTGCAGTTGGGCAAGGTGCTCTCCGCCGAGTGCATCCAGATCGAAGGCAAGACCAACGACACGTATCCCAGCAAGAGCATCGTCAAGATGGTCTACGCCGCCCGCGGCTTCAAGCCGGCGGTGACGCTCTACTGGTATGACGGCAACCTCAAGCCGTCGGCGGAGATCATGCCCAAAGTCGTCGCGACGCTGGGCCAGGTGCCGAACACCGGCTGCCTGATCATCGGCAGCAAGGGCATGGTCTGCAGCACCAACGATTACGGTGCGGACGGCTACATCGCCTTCAACGACGAGGAGAAGATGAAGTCGATGTCCAAGCACGACGCGCTGCGCGAGGACGTGATCCCGGCCAAGTTCCGCCCCAACACCAACGGCCAGTACATCGAGTTCGTCGAGGCCTGCAAAGGCAACGACGTCTGCGCCTCCGATGTGGACCACTCGGTGCCGATGCTGGAAGGCATGCTGGTCGGCTGCATCGCGCAGCAGATCCCCGGCAAACTGGAGTGGAGCAGCCGTAAACAGCAGTTCGTCAACAACCCGGCGGCCAACGCGCTGGTGAAACCCTACATCCGCCCCGGCTGGGAGTTCTAACGGAGGCAGCGTCCTCCGACCGCGTTCTCGCACGAAGCCACGAAGGCCACGAAGACCTCCGAACCAGGAATCTTTGTGACCCTTGTGGTTCTTTGTGCGGGATCTGTTTTTTATTGGCATTGTGGGCCGGTTAAGGTACAAACGGGGACTGGCAAGGCTTCTATATGAATATCTGGAAAGACACCTATCCCCTGATCGTCTCCTGCGCGCGCGGTCTCGCGCCGCTCACGGCCACCGAGCTGATGCGCCTCGGGTACGCGATCGTCGACTCCACCGAGAACACGGTGGTGGTGCGCGGCGGCATGCGCGACATGATGACCCTCAACCTCCAGTTGCGCACCGCCCACCGCGTGCTGGTGCCGCTGCTGCGGACCACCTGCGGCAACCTGCGCTACCTCTACAACGACGTCTATTCGATCGACTGGGAGAACCTGATCGATGCCGACGGGTATTTCATGGTGAACAGCGTGGTGCGCAATGAAACCGTGCGCGACACCCGTATGCCGTCGCTCACCACCAAAGACGCGATCGTCGACCGCATCCGCGACAAGTGCGGCGGCCGCCCCGATTCCGGCCGCGAGTCGTATGGCGCCGCCGTATTCGTCTACTGGATGAACGACGAACTGATCGTCTACCTCGACACCACCGGCGAGCCGCTCTCCAAGCGCGGCTACCGCAAGATCCCGGGCGCCGCGCCGATGCAGGAAACCCTCGCCGCCGGCTGTGTGCTGGCCACCGGCTGGGACGCCGCCTCGCCGTTTGTCGTGCCGATGTGCGGCAGCGGCACGCCGGCCATCGAGGCGGCGCTCTACGCGCTCAACCGCGCCCCGGGCAGCTTTAAAAGCCACTTCGGCTTCATGGCGATCAAAGGCTACCGCCAGATGATCCCCGGCGAGAAGGCCGGCATCAGCGTGCGCCCGCGCTTCGGCGCCACGCCCGAACAGATCTGGAAAGACAAAGTCGCCGTCGCGCGCGAACAAGAACGCCGCGAGGGACTGCCGCCGATCCTCGCCACCGACGTCTCCGAAGAGGTCGTCGAAACCGCCCACCTCAACGCCATCGCCGCCGGTGTCTCTGAGTACATCACCTTCGGCACCTGCGACTTCGCGGCCACGCGCTTGCCGCCGCCGCCCGGCGTGATCTTCATGAACCCGCCCTACGGCGAACGCCTGGCCGCCGGCGTTGTCGCCGCCGATCTGGCGACGGATATCGCGGCGGATGACGCCGCCGCCCCCGCTGCCGAGCCGGGCACCGGTGAACCCCTCGACGCGCTCTACAGCCGCATCGGCGATTTCCTCAAACAGAAGGGGGCCGGCTACACCGGCTGCGTCTTCACCGGCAACATGGAGCTGTCGCGCCGCGTCGGCCTGCGCTCCTCGCGCCGCATCACGTTCTACAACGGCCCCATCGAATGCCGCCTGGTGGTCTTCGACCTCTACGAAGGAGAAGCGTCATGCACGCCATCACCGTAACCGTCAACGGACAGCCCCCGGCCGTGGTCTCGACCGGCACGCGCATCAGCGACCTGCTGCCCTCGGTCAACGGCGACGGGTTCCCCGTCCTGGGCGCGATCGCCAACAACATGGTGCTCCCGCTCTTCATGCCGCTGGTCGCCGACGCGGAGCTCGCGCCGCTCACCATCCAGAACCCCCACGGCTGGGATATCTACCGCACCTCGCTCTGCTTCCTTCTGGCCAAGACCGTCCACGAACTCTACCCCGGCCTCGAATGCCGCGTGCGCAACTCGGTCGGCGCCGGCCTCTACTGCACCGTGCAGTGGCCCGACCTCTCGCCCGCCGCGCTCGACAACGATGTCAAACGCCTCAAGACGGCCATGCTGGAGACCGTCCGCCAGGACCTCGCCATCTCGCCGGTCACGGTCTCCTACGAGGCTGCGACCCGCCTCTTCAGCCAGTCCGGACAGACCGACAAGCTGCACCTGCTCGCGCACCGCAACCCGCCGATCGTCTGCCTGGCGCAGTGCGGCTCGTTCTTCGAGCTGAGCCAGGAGCCGCTGGTGCCGCGCACCGGCCTGCTGGAGCTGTTCGACCTGATCCCCCACAGCAGCGGCTTCGTGCTCAATGTGCCGACCTCCTCGCACCCGCGCGAGCTGCCGCCGCTGCCGCCCTACGAACACCTCTTCACGGTCTATCAGGAACACATCGCGTGGGGCAAGATCGTCGGCATCACCACCGTCGGCCAACTCAACCAGGCGGTGCTTGAGAAGCGCGCCGACGACTTCGTGCACACCGTCGAGGCGCTGCACGACAAGAAGCTCGCCCGCATCGCCGACGCCGTCACGCAGCGCGCGCCGGACGTACGCCTGGTTCTGGTCGCCGGCCCCTCTTCGGCCGGCAAGACCACCTTCTCCAAACGGCTCGTCACCCACCTGCGCGTCAACGGCTACCGCCCCATCCTGATCTCCACCGACAACTACTTCGTGGGCGACGCCCGCAACCCGCGCGACGCGGCCGGCAACCTCGACTACGAGCACATCGAGTCCATGGACCTGCCGCGCCTCAACAGCGACCTGCTGCGCCTGATGGCCGGCGAAGAGGTCCATCTGCGCGCCTTCGACTTCAAGAAAAAAGAGGGCTACGACCAGCCCGCCGCCACGCGCCTGCCCGAAAACGGCATCATCGTCATGGAGGGCATCCACAGCCTCAATCCGCAGTTGACCGCCGACGTGCCGCGCGCGCAGAAGTTCCTGATCTACATCAACGCCCTGACGCAGCTCGGCGTCGACAGCAGCACGCGCATCTCCACCACCGACACCCGCATCATCCGGCGCATGGTGCGCGACCACCAGTTCCGCAACCGCCCCGCGATCGACACCCTGCGCATGTGGCCCTCCATCGCGCGCGGCGAAAAGCGCTGGATCTATCCCTTCCAGCATCTCGCCGACGCCGTGTTCAACTCCGCCCTCGACTATGAGCTGGCCGTGTTGAAGCCGCTCGCCGCGCCGCTGCTCAACCAGATCAAGCCGTGGGACGAAGCCTACATCGAGGCGCGCCGCCTCTCCGGCTTCCTGCACAACTTCTCATCCCTCGCGCCGGAGGTCGTCCCCGGCGACTCCATTCTGCGTGAATACATCGGCGGCAGCCAACTGAGCTATTGACGCAGGCCACATCCTGCACACGCCGGCATGATGGCGGACACACACTCCCGATCCTGTAGATCCTGTAATCCTGGCTATCAGGCTTACGATAAAAAAAGGTAATGCGATGAGCAAAGAACTTGAAGAGGGCAACACCCTGACGCTGGACTTCGCCAAGATCGCCAAGATCGCCGAAGTCTGCAAAGACGCGATCCCGGTGGCCGTGCAGCATGCCGACACCCGCGAGGTGATTCTGGTCGCCTACACCAACGAGTTGGCCATGAAGAAGGCGTTTGCCGAGCGCACGCTGATTCTCTGGAGTACCTCGCGCAACGTCCTGTGGGAAAAAGGCAAGACCTCCGGCGAGACCTTCGACCTGCTCGAGGCGCGCGTCAACTGCGAGCAGAACTCGCTGCTCTACATCGTGCGCCCGCGCCGCGGCGGCATCTGCCACACCAAGAATCAGAGCGGCGAGCCGCGCAACTGCTACTACCGCCGCATCGACATGGACACGCTCGCCCTCACCAACCTGGACGCCTGAGACGGGAGGGAGGGGGGCTGGTTCCTGGTTTCCGGTTTCTGGTTCTTTAACGCAGAGACGCAGAGGCTCAAAGACGCCAGAACATCCCTGCCCCCATACTTGAGCGTTGAACGTTGAGCGTTGAAAGTTCCTCCCAGCCCCCATACTTGAGCGTTGAGCGTTGAACGTTGAGCGTTGAAAGTTCCTCCCCTTCTCCTTCTTCCCTCTTCCCTTCTCCTTCCTCCTTTCCCCCATGCGCTACCGCTGTCCATACTGTCGGCACCTCTTCGACGCGGCCCCG
>JAGOBZ010000095.1:0-4160 GCA_017999015.1 Kiritimatiellia bacterium | reverse complement strand
TTGAGCGTTGAACGTTGAGCGTTGAAAGTTCCTCCCCTTCTCCTTCTTCCCTCTTCCCTTCTCCTTCCTCCTTTCCCCCATGCGCTACCGCTGTCCATACTGTCGGCACCTCTTCGACGCGGCCCCGCCGCCGGCCTGTCCGGCCTGCGGCAAGGTCATGGTCGTGCCGGCGATGAAAGCGCTCAGCGAGCGCCAGACGCGCCGGCGCGCGGTCGAACGAATCCGGCGCGAGTGCGAGCGGCAGAAGGCCGGATTACACGCCCCGGTCGCGCCCGGCGTGTGGCGAAACCCCAGAGTGTACCTCGCCGTGATCGTGGGGCTGGCCGTGATCGGAGGCGCGATTTTCCGGGCCACCGACCGCGCGGCGCGGCGCAGCGTCGAGCCGCCGCACCGGCGCGCCATGCGGCATGTGGATGTGCTGGCCGAGGCGCTGGGCCGCTACCGTTTCCATGTCGGGCGTTTCCCGAACGCCGTTCAGGGGCTCGCCGCGCTCGTGCGCGATCCGCAGGTGCCGCGCTGGGACGGTCCCTACATCAACCAGCTCCGCCGCGACCCGTGGGGCACCCCGTACGTGTACGCGCCGGCATCGAACGGTTTGCCCGTCGTGCTCTCTTGCGGGGCCGACAAAATCCTCGGCACGGTGGACGACATCCGTCCCGACCCCGCGCGCTTTGATCCCGGCACCGAGTGGACCAACGGCTGGGTCTCCGCCGCCGAGCGCCTGCCCGGCGTGACCGTCCTGCCCTCCCGGCCATAAGGGGTGCGATTCGGTTTTGTTTAAACTGAATCGCACCCAAGGAGGATTTTGGATTTAGGAGTTAGGATTGCACGCCCCTGCTGAATCCTTCCGGTCACATCATCAGGCCGGCGGCCATCCCAATCCGCTGGAAGAGCGAGCGGCGCTGCGGGCATCGGACAAAGGGCGTTCCGTGTCTGCGGTGGGCCGTATCGAGAATCGCTTCGAGCCGGCGGAGATAACGTGTGGCGCGCCGGCGCACCTTGCAGCGCACGTAGAAATCGATGCGCGACAAGCAGGGGATCAGCGCGCGGCAACTCGGCTCAAAATCCGCAATCCGCAGCCTGAAAGTCCCCGGCCCTGTCCATTGCACCAAGATGTTGGAAGGGTCGAAGAAGCAGACACCGTGCTCGACAAACAGCTTGAACAGGCGCTCGGCAGCTTCAACCAGCGAGCGGCCCAGAGCCGGATCGTCCACGCTTCTCAAGACGTCAGCCACCTTGCGCGGGTGAGTGCCGTCGGCATTCAGGATCACCGTTTCGATAATGCCCCAGCCTCTCTGGGGACAATGCACCGGCTCGGTGTGTTCGGGAAAGACGGCGGCCATGTGCTCCGGAAGCTGCCGCTTCAGGCGTTGGTGGTATTGCCATTCGCGGTAGTTGATATTCGCGAAGCGGCAGCGCCGTCCCCACGCGATGTTGAGGCGGGTCGTCAGGCGCGTGCCGGGCGGCAGGGCGTGCGGCGCGTGATAGAACTTCGCGCACAGGTCCGTGCCCGGCATGCGGTCGCAGCGTCGGCGCCGCCCCGTGCCGAGCAGCGTGCGCTCATCCGACAAAAATGACAAACCCCCGTTCATGGAGCGACGGTACCACGGACGGGGGAAATTCGGCAAGCAAAAATTACTGTTTTGTAATGTTGTCGAAGCCTCAGATCAGGCTGCGGCGGATCATCGCCTCCGCGATCTGCACAGCGTTCTGCGCGGCGCCCTTGCGGATGTTGTCGCCGCAGCACCAGAGCGCCAGGCCGTTCTCGACGCTCGGGTCTACCCGGATGCGGCCCACGCCCACGTCATCGCCGCCGCCGATGAAGAGCGGCATCGGATACTGGGCTGCCGCAAGATCGTCGATGACCTTGACGCCATCGGCGCGGGCGAGGATTTCGCGCGCCTGCTCCGGCGGCATCGGCGCGCTGAACTCCGCATGGATGGCAATGGAGTGGGCATAGAAGACCGGCACGCGAACGCAGGTGCTCGCGATGCGCAACTCGGGGCTGCCCAGAATCTTGCGCGACTCAAAGGTCAGCTTGGCCTCTTCCGAGGTGAAGCCCGGCATCTCTTTCTTGACGCCGCCGATCTGCGGCAGAACATTGAAAGCAATCTGATGGGGGTAGGCATTGACGGCCATCCCGGCCCCGGTCGCGTATGCGCGCGCCTGCTGCTCCAGCTCCTCGATCGCCGCGCGTCCGGTGCCGCTCACCGACTGGAATGTCACGGCGGTCATATGGCGCAGCGGCACCTGCTTGTGCAGCGGCGCAATGCCCATCAGCGTGATGATCGTGCTGCAGTTCGGGTTCGCGATGAAACCCTGATGGCGGTCGAGCGCCTCGGGGTTGATCTCCGGGATCACCAGCGGCACGCGCTCGTCCATCCGGTAGTCATCGCCGTTGTCGATCACCACCGCGCCGCGCTTGACCGCCTCCCATCCGTACTGTTTGGACGCGCCCTTGGATCCCTCGGTACCGGCGAAGAGCACGATATCCAAGCCGTCGAACGCTTCGGGCTTGGCTTCCAGCACATGGAACGTCTCGCCCGCGACCTCTTCGTCGCGTTCGCGCGTGGCCAGGATGCGGATCTCGCTGGCGGGAAACTTCCGCTGGCGAAGAACCTTGACCATCTCCGTGCCCACCGCACCGATACCTACCAGACCGACCTTGTACTGCTTCATGTGACACTCCTCCGCTTACTTTTGAAAACGGCGCGGAATTTTATCACAACGTACAGAATCCGCAATCAGGAATCGCCCCAAGGCCGACGCGCTCTGAATTTCCGGGTTGACTTATGCCCGATGATTCTATATAAAGAAACACCAAACAGGGGATGTCTCGGCTTTTTTGCGGGTATCCCCTGAAAAGCGGCCCCGCCAAAGCGCCTGGTTCTTTTCTTTCGGATCCCTTATGCTTTAGTAGCCTGAACGGAGACTTTATGCTGCTCGACACACTCCCCTCGCCGGACCAGTTCCGCGAACACGCTCGCCATGCCACCGTCATCCCGGTCGGCGCCAAGATCCTGGCCGACACCGAAACGCCCGTTTCGGTATTGACCCGTTTCGCCGACGCCAGCCCCAACGTGTTCCTGCTCGAGAGCGCGGAGGGCGGCGAACAGTGGGGCCGCTACAGTTTCCTGGGCGTCTCCGCACGCGCCACCGTCACCGTCTACCGTAACGATGTCGTGCACCGCCACGGCATCCGCGAGACGCGCACCCCGCACAACGGTGCGCCGCTGGAGGTGCTGCGGACCCTCATGAAGCCTTATAAGCTCGCCGAACTTCCCGGACTGCCACGCTTCTGCGGCGGGCTTGTCGGCTATTTCGCCTACGAAATGATCCACTTTTTCGAAACGCGCGTGCCCAATAGCCTGCCGCCAGAACGCCCGCTCGCCGAGTTCATCATCCCCGATGCGCTGCTGATCTTCGACAACATCGCCCACACCCTCACCGTCCTCGCCCTCGCCTTCACCGAGGACGGCGAGCCCGACGCGCTCTATCACGCCGCCACCGCCCGCGTCAACGACCTGCTCGCTACGCTCGAACGTCCGGCCGCCACCGCCCTGCGTCCTTCGCGGCACCCGGCCGTCGCGCCCGCGCCGGTGCACGCGCCCGAGCACTTCACGGGAATGGTGCAGGCCGTCAAACACCATATCCACGAGGGCGACATCATCCAGTGCGTCATCTCGCAGAGCTTCGTCGGCCCCGCGCCGGACGACTTGGTGAGCCTCTACCGTGCCCAGCGCTATGTCAACCCTTCCCCCTACCTCTTTTTCCTGAAGTCGCAGGGCTGCACGCTGATCGGCTCCTCGCCGGAAACCATGATCCGGCTCGACGGACGCACCGCCTGCCTGCGACCCATCGCCGGCACCCGGCCCCGCGGCGCGACCGAACAGGAGGACCGCAAAAACGCCGACTCCCTGCTGCAGGACGAGAAAGAACGCGCGGAACACCTGATGCTCGTGGACCTGGGCCGCAACGAACTCGGACGCGTCGCCCTGCCCGGCACCGTGCAGGTCACGGATCTCATGGTGGTCGAACGCTATTCGCACGTCATGCATCTGGTCTCCAACATCACCGCCGACATCGAACCGCGCCACGACGCCTTCGACCTCTTCCAGTCCTCCTTCCCGGCCGGAACCCTCAGCGGCGCACCGAAAATC
>JAGOBZ010000094.1 GCA_017999015.1 Kiritimatiellia bacterium | reverse complement strand
CCCGCAGTGGGCGTGCGGCGAAGAGCTGATGATGAGAAGGTCTGAAGGGGCTTCGGGTTTCATGGGGGAAAGGGGAGTGTGGTTTCCGGTTCCGGGTTTCTGGTTTCTGGGTCCTGGTTTCTGGGCTCAGGGGCGGGTTAGGGGGTTTTCTTGGCGGCGGCGCGGCGGGCCATCACTGCTGCTTTGCCGCGGCGCATGTGGTGAACCAGCGGGCGCCGCGCCGGACAGACAAACGCGCAGGAGCCGCATTCGATGCAGTCCATGAGCGCGATCTGCTCGGCACCGTCGATGTCATCCGCCTCGATGCACTGGCTCAGCTCGGCGGGACTCAGGCGCATCGGGCAGGCATCCACGCAGCGCCCGCAGGCAATGCAGGCCTGCGAAGTGAAACCGGTGATTTTTTTCGGTGAAAGCAGCAGCAGGCCGGAGGCCGTCTTGCCGGTGGGCACCGCGAGGCTGCTGACTGCAAAGCCCATCATCGGACCGCCCGAGATCACTTTGGCCGCCCGTCCGGCGACACCGCCGCACGCCGCCACAAGGTCGCTGTACAGCGTGCCGCAGGGCGCGAGCAGATTAGCGGGCTGCGCGATGGCGTCGCCGGTGACCGTGATCACGCGGCGCACAAGAGGTCTGCCGTTGACGACGGCGTCAAACACCGCAAAGGCGGTGCTGACATTCTCCACGACGCAGCCGACATCCATCGGCAGGCCGCCGCGCGGCACCTCGCGGCCGGTGACTGAAAAGATCTGCTGTTTCTCGGAGCCTTGCGGATAGCTGGTGTGCAGCACAGTGACGGCCACGTCGCCGTCCATATCCTGGAAAACCTTTTCCATGGCGGCGATGGCATCCGGCTTGTTGTCCTCGATCGCGACGCGCAGGGTGCGCGCCCCGAGGATGTGGCGGATGATCTCCGCGCCGATGCGGATCTCTGCGGCATGCTCCAGCATCATGCGGTGGTCGGCGGTCAGATACGGCTCGCACTCGGCCCCGTTGAGTATCACGGTGTCGATCGGCTTGTCGCTGGGCGGCGAGAGCTTCACGCGCGTGGGAAAACCCGCGCCCCCCATACCGACGACTCCGGCGGTGCCGATATGGTCGATCAACTGCTTGGCAGTAGTGAAGCGCCACTCGGGGAAGGTCGGCAGCGGCTGCCACACCTGTTCGGAAGCGGTTTCGATCACAACGGCTGCGCAGGAGCGGCCCGAGGCGGTGAGCGTCTCTTCGAGCGCGACAACCTTGCCGGCGGCCGGCGCGTGGACCGGCGCGGAAATAAAGCCGCCGGCTTCGGCGATGAGCTGTCCGCCCGCGACCGTGTCGCCGACCTTGACGGCCGGCTTGGCGGGTGCGCCGAGGTGCTGCGACATCGGCACCGTCAGACGCGCGGGCAACGGCAATTCGCGGATCGGCTCAGCGGCGGCGAGCGCCTTGTTGTAGGCGGGGTGAATGCCTCCCCGGAAGGTGTGCGGCGATGGGATGGTGGCCATGGGAAGAAATTAGGAGTTAGGAATTAGGATCTAGGAGTTGGGGGTTGGACGGATGCGGGAGGGTCTTTGCGGATGCAGTGGCCGGGGCACTTGGCTACGGTCTCTTCATTGGTCAGTGGCTTGGCGTAATCGACCACCGCAAGAAAACCGTCCATGTTGATCGCGCCGTCGGCCAGCTTGGTGCAGATGCGGCAACCGATGCAGCCCGTGCCGCAAACCTTCTTGACGGCGGGGCCTTTGTCTTTCGAACTGCACAGCACATGGATCTCGGCGGCGGCCGGCACGAGTTTGATCAGTTTCCGCGGGCAGGCGGCCACGCACTTGCCGCAGGCGATGCAGAGCGCCTTGTCGACCTTGGCGATGCCGTTCGCGATGCGGATCGCGTTCACGGGGCAGACCCGGGCACAGGAGCCGTACCCCAGACAACCATAGGTGCAGCCCTTGTCGCCGCCCGCCGTGGCCTGCGCGGCCGCGCAGTCGGCGATCCCGTTGTAGGCGGCGCGACGGAGCGCTTCGGTGTCGTCGCCGCAACAGAGCACGATCGCGACACGCCGCTCCATCGCGGCGGCGGCGCGGCCGAGAAAAGATGCGATCGCCTGGGCACAGGCGGCCCCTCCAGGCGCGCAGAGATTGCATTCTGCGTTATCAACCACGATCGCGCGCGCATAGTCAGCACAGCCCGCATAACCGCATCCGCCGCAGTTCGCGCCGGGCAGTATCTCGGTCACCTTGCCGATACGCGGATCCTGCGGCACGCTCAGATATTTCTCGGCCACGGCCAAGGCCGCCGCGCTGGCCAGACCGATGCCGCCGACACAAAGGGTGGATGTTGTGATGGGGTCCATGGGGAAAGAGAGTGTTAGAGATTTATTTGACCAGACCGCTGAAGCCCATGAAAGCCAAGCTCAACAGGCCGGCGGTCACCAGCGAAATCGCCACGCCCTTGAAGCAACGGGGCGGTGCGGCGCGTTCGATCTTCTCGCGCAAGCCGGTGAAGATCAGCAGCGCGAACGAGAAGCCGACTGCGGCGGCAAAGCCGAACAGAACTGATTTCAGGAGACCGTACCCCTCTTTCATGTTCAGCACTGCGACACCGAGAACCGCGCAGTTCGTGGTGATCAACGGCAAAAAAATTCCGAGCGCAGCATGCAGCGGCGGCGCGAAACGCTTCATCACGATATCGATGAGCTGCACCAGCGCCGCGATCACCAGGATAAACGAGAGCGTCTGGAGAAACTTGTCGAGTCCCAGCGGAACCAGCAGGTAGGTTTGCAGGCACCAGGTCACCGCCGAGGCGATGGTGATGACAAAGATAACCGCACCCGACATGCCGAGCGCGGTCGATATCTTTTTGGAGACGCCTAGAAACGGGCAGATGCCGAGAAACCGGCTCAGCACGAAATTGTTCACAAGAATCGCGCTGATGATCAACAGCAGGTATTCCATACCGAAACCTCACATGGGCACAAACAGAAAAAAGTCAAAAAAGAGTACCTGATTCGCTGCGGCATTTCAAGCCGAATGCCCAAAAGGAGAAAGGAAAGATTACTCTTTTTCACTTCCCCCCACTTGACTTGTCCCCCTGTAACCCGGTATAGTGACGCCCGTTTCTGAGGCCAACGTAGCTCAGCTGGTAGAGCAGATCATTCGTAATGATCAGGTCGTCCGTTCGATCCGGATCGTTGGCTCCATATCAGACCTCGAAAACCGGCGGCCGTTGTTTTTCGGGGTTTTCGCATTTAAGGGGCCATCATGCACGCACCCTGTCCGCCGGAGCGGCGGCGCTTCATCACCTCCGTGCTCGTGCCGGACCGCGTGGGTCTGCTGCGCGATGTCACGCGCGGCGTCTTTTCGCTGGAAGGCAACATCGGCAGTATCCGCCAAACGGTGGTGGACGGCTTCTTTAACTTGGTCTTCACTTCGGAACATCCATCCCAGATAACGCCCGAAGCCCTGCGCGCGCTGCTGGACTCGACCCTGGAGTCGGAGGCGGTCGTGACTGTGCTCGACAGCCCCGAGCGCGCGCCGGCCACCGTGCCGCAGGGCGCGCGGTTCGTGGTGACGACGCGCGGTGCGGACAAGCCGGGAACGATTTTCGCCATCACGTCCTTCCTGGTCGATCACAACATCAACATCGAGGACTGGATGGTTGAGGAGGAGGAGGGCAAGGTCGTCTACATCGCGCAGGTCGCGGTGCCTGAAGCGGCGGACTTCCGCTTGCTGCAGGAGGCGTTCCGCGACGCGATGGCGCCGCACGGCCTGACCGCGCTCCTCTGCCACGAAAACATCTTCAGAGCCACCAACGAAATCGGTCCGATCAAAGCCCTGATCGAGGTCTGACACCTCCCCCGCACCTGAAACCAGAAACCTGAAACCAGAAACCCGAAACCAGGCCCCCTATGCTCGCCCGACAAGCCGTCCTCTCAACGATCCGCATGGTGCGCGAGGAAAACCTCGACGTGCGCGCCGTCACGCTCGGCATCAACCTGAATGTCTGCGCCAACCCAGATCCCGACCGCCTGGTCGAGGCGGTCTACGCGCGCATCGTCGATAAGGCCGGCAGCCTGGTGCGCTTCTGCAATGAGGTCAGCGACAAATACGGCCTGCCGATCGTCAACAAGCGTATCGCCGTCTCGCCGGTCAGCCAGTTGCTGGAGGGGCACAGCGTCGAGACCGCCGTGCGCCTCTGCCAAGCGCTCGATGCCGCTGCGGAGCAGGTCAAGATCGACCTGCTGGGCGGTTTCACCGCGCTGGTGCAGCGCGGCATCACGCCGGGCGAGCGCACCTTGATCGAATCGCTGCCGCAGGCGCTGACCGTCACGCGCCGCGTCTGCTCCTCCTTCAACGTGGGCACCACCAAGGCCGGCATCCATGTCGACGCGGTGAATCTGATCGCACGCAAGGTGATCGAGACCGCCGAGATGACGCGCGCGTCGCGCGGCTTCGGCTGTGCCAAAATCGTGGTCTTCGCCAACATGCCGGAGGACAACCCCTTCATGGCCGGCGCGATGCTCGGGCCGGGCCAGCCGGAGTGCGTGATCAATGTCGGCGTCAGCGGGCCCGGCGTGGTCAAGCGCGCAGTCGACCGTCTGGTGCAGGCCGACCCGGCGGCGACGCTGGACGAGATTGCCGAGGAGATCAAGCACACGGCGTTCCGCGTGACGCGCACCGGCGAGCTGATCGGACGCGAGGTTGCCGACCGTCTGGGCATCCCGTTCGGCGTGGTCGATCTCTCGCTCGCGCCGACACCGCGCGTGGGCGATTCGGTCGGCGAGATCTACCAGAGCATGGGCGTGAGCCGCATCGGCGCGCCGGGCACCACCGCCGCGGTGATGCTGCTGAACGACGCGGTCAAAAAGGGCGGATCATTCGCCTCCAGCGCGGTCGGCGGTCTCTCCGGCGCTTTCATCCCGGTGATGGAGGATCACGCGCTCTCCAAGGCGGTGGCCGAGGGCACCTTGACGCTGGAGAAGCTGGAGGCCATGACGGCAGTCTGCTCGGTGGGCCTCGACATGATCCTGCTGCCGGGCAGCACCACGGCCGAGACCGTGGCGGGCATCATCCTGGACGAGGCGGCGATCGGCATCACCAGCCGCAAGACCACCGGCGTGCGCGTGATCCCGGTGCCGGGCGCACAGCCCGGCGAGTTCGTGGACTTCGGCGGACTCTTCGGCTCGGGCGTAGTGACGCAGCCGGCCAGCCCGGGGGGCGCCGAGGCGTTCGTCAATCGCGGCGGCCAGATCCCCGCGCCCATCCACAGCCTGATGAACTGATGCCGGGCGTCACTTCTTGACCGGCACGGCAGGCGCGAGGGTCTTGAGGTCGGTCCAGAGCGTGCCTTCGCCCGCGTGGATGATGCGGATGCCGGCCTCGGGGTTGAGTGCCTCCACGAAGGTCAGCTCGGCCAGCGTCGCGGAGTTCTTGAACACGCCCGCGCGCATCTGCTCGCCCAGCGCCTTCTCGTTTGCGACCGTGTACTCGGCCTTGACCTTGGCCTCGCCCTGCACCTGCGTGATCTGCGCCTGAACGGTCGCCTTCAGCAGGTTGGTCGCGGCCACCTCCAGCGCGGCATTGGCCTGGATCGTGGCGACCTCGTTCTTGGTCTGCGCGACCGTGGTGGCGACGAGTTTCTCGGTCTCCTGCTCGACCTGTTTCTTGAGCTGCTCGATCATCGCGGTCTCGGTGTTGAGCTCCGCCTGCTTGCGGGCGGTCTCCTGCCGCGCTTTGTTGGTCAGGTCCTGTTCCTTCGCGAGGCTGGACTCCTGGATCGGGGTCAGGATCTCGTTCGGGACTTCCACATGGCGGATGATCGCGTTGTGGATGACGATGTGCTTGTCAGCCATCACGCGCGTCAGCTCTGCGGTCAGTTCTTTCTGGAAAAGCTGGCGCCCCTCGCCGTCGATGAAATCGCGCGCCTTGTAGCTCGAGCCCCGGATGCGCGAGATGGAGAGCACCTGCGGCAGGATGATCTTCTCGACCACGGCCGGCAGGTCGCCATAGAGCATGTAGATACGCGAGATGTTCGCGGGCAGCAGCTCGAACTCGACCGTCATGTCGAGCAGGATCTGGAAGCCGTCGCGCGACGGGAACTCCACGAAGCGGTTGATGCCGAACGCCACGGACTCCGGCACGGAGGCCTGCTGCACCGAGTCAATTATGGCCTGCGGCGCGAACGGATCCTCCGCCGACGGGACGCGCCGTTTCGCCGTTCCGGCGGCACGGTCGTATTTCGCTCCGCTCGACGCCAATGACGACGCATCTTTCCGCGACAGCGCCTTGCCCAGGATCTCCTTGCCTTTGCCCAGCGCGGCGGCGACCTCGTTCTGCGCCAGCAGGTTGCTGTTCTGGCCGATATAGTCGGCGCGCTTCTGCTGCTGCTTTTGGATGGTGGTGGCCTGCAACTCGTCCAGCGCGCGGCTGGCGTTCGAGATCTGGCTCTTGGTGAGCACCACGCTGCCCGAGCCGCCGTTGATGGAGACCTGGTTCATGCCGATCTCCAGAACATCGACCTGGTAGGCGCGCGGGTTCAGGTAGTAAAGCCCCGGCTGAAGCACGTCCTTCATCACGCCCTGCTGGCCGGGTCCGGCGAATTCGCCGGGCTCGACCGGCGAGCCGGTCTGCGAGGTCACGATGCCTACGTAGCCGATCGGGATGTTGATCGCGTCGAGCAGCGTGACCTCGTAGCCTTCGGGATTGAGGCGATAGGTGCCGGGGCCGAGCACGTCTTTCCAGACGCCCTTGCTGTCAGAGTCCGCGGCGAGGATCTGGCCGGACGGCACTTCCTTGCCGACCTTCGCGGTGACCATGCCGATCTTGCCGACCGGAATGGAGACGAGCGGCACGATGCGCCACGAGTGGGTGACCGGATCGCGGAAGTGGCGGCCTTCGGGCAGCGGGTCGCGCTGCACGCCTTTCTCGCCGGGGGCGGCGAGGATCTGACCGGGCGGCAGAGGCTTGCCGGTTTTCTTGGTGACGATGGCCATGTAGCCCGGGGGCACCGGGATGCGGCAGAAGAGCCACAGGTAGGCGGCCGCCGCCAAGGCGACGCCTAGCACGGGGATGAGCGCGAGGACGGACTTTTTCATGGCGTGACTCCTTTCGGTGCGGCCGGTGCGGGCCGTGTTGCGGCGGTGCCTGTGGCCGGCGGCAGGCTGCCGGGAACCGTGAGCCTGGGTTTCGCACCCACCGGCAGGCCGAACAGGCCGCTGCCGGTGTCGGAGGTCAGCACGCTCTGGATGTTCGGCGCGGTTTTCTCGTACAGTTTGGCGCGCACGAAGTCGGTCTCGTCAGGGTAGACGGCAACCTGTTGTTTGAGCACGTCGGCGGTGGCTTTGTTGCCGGCCTCGATCACGCGGCGCTCGGCGTCGGCGAGCTTCAGCAGCGCCTCGGCGTCGGCGCGCGCGGCCTCGAGCTGGATCTGGGCGACGGCGAGTTCGGTGCGCGCGGCGATGGTCTGCTCGATGCGCATCTGTTCGGCCGCGATCGTCTGGCGGATGCGCTCCGTCTCGGCGGTCACCTTGGCGCTGTTCTGGATGGCCAGCGCCTTCTCGCGCTCCAGCTCCGCCTGCGATTTGGCCTGCACGGTCTGCTGTTCGAATTTGAGTGACTCCTGTCCGGCCAGCTCGCGGTCGCGGATGATGCCGGCGATCTGCTGCGGCACGATGATGTCGCGGATCAGCACCGAGTTCAGCGAGATGCCCCAGTTGGTGCAGATGCCGCGCAGGTAGGTTTCCAGGCTGTCTTGAAACGCCTGGCGCGATTCGCCCACGATGAACTCGGTGGCGGTCTTCTTGCTGCCCTCGATGCGGAAGAAGCCGCGCGCGCTGGGCAGGATCAGCTTCTGCCGGATGTCATCCATGTCGCCGACCTCGTGCGTCAGCAGCGCCACCTTGTCCACATTGAGATTGAATTCCAGCGTGCCTTCGACGGTGACGGGGAAACCGTCGAGCGTGAGGAACATGATGGCATCGTCGCCGGTGAACTCGAAGCGCTGGCTCTGGATGTTCACGATCGAAACGGCGAAGAGATAGGGGTTGAGCCGGTGCGTGCCCTCTTTGAGGATCTCGCGCTGCACGCCCTTCTGATCTTTGCCGACCAGAAATCCTTTGTCGCCTGCGGCGCGGGGCGCGCCGCCGCCGGAGAGGATGTCTGCGCCGCAGAGCGAGGTCACCACGCCCACGTGGCCCGGCGCGATCTTGATGTCGTCGAAGAGCTTGATCTCATAGGCGAACGGGTTGATGCGGTGCTTGCCGGTGCCGAGCACGTCGCGCACGATGCCCTTGTGCGCGTTGTCGGGCGCGATGATCGCGCCGCCGGGCAGGTCCTTGCCGAACTTGCGCACCAGCACGCCGAATTTGCCGGCCGGGATATCGGTGCCCTGGGTGATGATCCAGCTCCAGGTGTAGGGGTTGCGGAAGAAGCGCGCATCAGGCAGGACCTCGAGCTGGATGCCTTTGTACTCGGGCGAGTCGGCGATGATGCGGTCGGCCGGCAGGTCCTTGCCGGTCTTCTTGATCAGGATCGCGATCTGGCCGTTGTCCGGCTCGATGCGCCAGCCGTACCAGACCCAGAGCGGGACGGCCAGCAGCAGCGGCAGGAGCAGGAACGGCAGCGCCGACGCCGCCGAGACGTTAGGCAGGCGCGGTGGCGGCGGGCGCCGGCGGGGCGCGGGGCGACGGTTTTCCAGCGGCGGCGGAATGACATCAGCATCTTCCAGCATGGTGACCTCCAGTTGTTGTGCGTCTGAAAAAGCACTCAGGCAGCGTGATTCAGCATATCACGTTCTCCGCAGCCGATCCACCTGCTCTTTTCCCTTACGACCGGTGTAATAAGACATAAGCCGAACAAGGCGGTGGAGGCGACGGGATACCGCCCCTCACCGCTGACGTGTGCGCCCGGCATGGCGCACGACTTACAGGGTGAAAGTCCCTTTAGCCATGAAATATCGGATTGCCGAACAAGCGTGGTATGATATATAGTAATACCGAAATCAGGAGGTGTTTATGAGCGTCGCAAAAGTGGCAATAACCTTGGATCAGAGTCTGCTGATAACACTTGACCGGCTTGTTCGGCAGCATGGTTTTCCGAGCCGCAGCCGGATTATTCAGCAAGCCGTTGAAGAAAAGGTGGCCAGAATTGAAGCCAACCGTCTGGCCAGGGAGTGCGATAAACTGGACCGTCGTTTCGAGCAAGCCCTCGCGGAGGAAGGAATGGGAGAGGAGATGGATTCATGGCCCGCATATTAAGAGGCGATATCTTCTGGGCCGACCTCAACCCCACCAAACGACATGAACAGGCAGGCCTGCGGCCGGTTCTCATCCTAAGCCAAGATGTCTTCAACGAAAAGTCTGGCACCGTGATTGCGATTGCCCTAACGAGTCAACCTCAACGAGCCTCATTTCCGTTAACGCTTGAATTGTGTAGTCCGCGGCTGCCCAAACAAACGTGGGCAAAGATCAGTCAGATAAGAACAATGTCGGTTGAGCGGATTGGGAAGAAACTCGGAAGGGTTTCCGACCAAGAGCTGCAACAGGTCGTCGAGGGGTTGAACGAGATCATTGGCTAACAAGCCCTCGCACGCAACGGAGCTGATCGCGCCGTTGGTGCGCCGCAACGTTGGGGCATCGATATCGATTTGGATGAAGACAAGCCACAACAACGCGGTGGAGGCGACGGGATACCGCCGCCTCACCGCTGGCGTTTCGGTCAGGAGTCCGACGTGTTAAAGAAAGCGGCGTTTCCCGGAAAATACATCCAAGGTCACTAGCATCCCATAGGATTGGCCGACAACACCGGCCCCTTGATTGGCACTTATTATGCGGGGGGGGGCGAAAACCGTCAACCCCTAAATTTTATCAAAAAAGTGTCGGCTTCGGAGGCGATCGCC
>JAGOBZ010000093.1 GCA_017999015.1 Kiritimatiellia bacterium | reverse complement strand
CACTTCTACAACCACGACCACGAAGCCTGGAAGAACGCTGGGGGTGCCGGGTATGGACACCAGATGACCGCGTTGGCCACCTGCCCGGACTTGAGATCGAACAGTTGGACCGTGCTGAAAGACCCGAATATCCGCCGGGCAAGCGTATGGGACATAGTACCGGTTCTGCCTACCACAGAGAAACAGTGGATGAACAGCCAGTCCTCCTACCACTCCATCCAGCGACTGGTTGATGGGCGGTGGTTGGCGTTCCTGCGCGGCACCTCGGTGGATCAAATTGTCCAACTGGGGTTTGCCACATCGAGCGACGGCAGAAAATGGGACTATTTTCGGGAGAATCCTGTCATCCGCCAGAGCGACGGAGGCGGAGGAGAGACGGGCATCTATCGTCCGTATTTTGTGGGATACCTGGGAAAGAATGAGTCCGGACAAGATAAATACCTGCTGGTCTGGGGCGAGAGCCCGGCGGAAGCAGATGCACCCAAGATCACGTACGGCTTCACAACGGACTTCATCCATGTCCAACGGGACCCGAGAGGACATGCGGACTGGGGCCCGGTGTCCGATGGACTCATCAGTCCCTGGCGAGAGGGGAATAAGCTTTATCTGTTCTCAGGGAAGCATGTCCACGTCATGATCCTGCCGGTATCCTCAAGGTGCCGGAGACTCTCGCAGAATATGCGCGAGGACGAGGCCGAGGGTCAGGAGTGTGCCGAAGACGAAATGGATGCCGGCGGAGCGCCCTTCCAGTGAACGGGTTTCACCGCGCAGGCAGTCACGCGCCACGGCAACGCTCAGCGGGAGCGCCAGTAGCGGCAACAGTGTCCAGAGCGGCAACTGTCGCGCCGTCACGCAGCGGGCGAGCAGCAGATAGGGCAACGTGTGCAGCGTGACAAACAGCCACCGTGCGCCGCGCGGACCGATCAACAGGGACGAAGTGAGGATGCCCGCGTGGCGGTCGCCGACCCTGTCGCGCAGGTCGTTGCCGTGCAGGACGGCGCCGACCAGGCATGCGACCGGCAGCGAGACCCATACGGCGGCGGGTGAGAGCGCTCGGGTCTGCGCGAAGTGGCTGGCCATGACCATCAGGATGCCCATGGCAACCATCACCAGAGGCAGGCCGAGTCCCGCATACTTCAGGCGCAAACCGGTCGTGTAAAACCCCGCAGCGGCAACACCGGCGGCGGCGAAGAGCAGCAAACGCGCATCGCTGAACGCGACCGCGGCCAGACCGACGGCCGCGCCGAGTGCCAGCACCGTCAAGCCCGCGCGCAACACCGAGCGCGGCCGTAGCGCGCCGTTCACGAGTTGCGGCGCGGTAGGCGGCCGGTGCGCCGTGTCCACGCCCGAACGGTGGTCGCCGTAGGTGTTCAGCAGGTTGGCCGCGACTTGCAGCAGCCAGCCGCTGAGCAGGCAGAGCAACAGCAGCGGCCAGGAGAACGACCCCTCGTAAGCGGCCAGCGCCGCGCCCGCCGTGACCGGCACGGTGGAGGCCGTGAGCGACCAGAGACGCAGCACGCCGATCCACGGGCTCACGGCAGGTCTCTCCGCGTCCGCATCATTTGACGGTGGCTCCTGGCAGCGCACCGCTGTCGGGCGCGACCACGAAGAGCGCGCCGTCCGGATTGCCGGCGGCGAGGATCATGCCCTCCGAGACGCCGAAACGCATCTTGCGTGGCGCGAGATTGGCGACCATCACCACCTGTCGGCCGACCAGCGCGGCCGGATCGTAGGCCTTGCGGATGCCGGCGAAGACCTGGCGCGGCTTCGTTTCGCCGATGTCGAGCAGCAGGCGCAGCAGCTTGTCCGCGCCCTCCACGCATTCGGCCGAGAGCACCGTGGCCACGCGCAGATCCGCCTTGGCGAAGGTGTCGTAGTCGATGATGTCTTTGACAGGAACGGTCGCTGCCTCCGCCGGGGATGGCGCTGCGTCCGTGGTTGTCGGTTTCGCGGAGGACGCGGCGGCTTTCGCGGGGCGTGGCGGGGGGGGCGGCTCGGCGGACTTGCCGGCCGCGATCAGCGCGTCCACGGCCGCCTGCTCGACGCGCGTCGCCAGGTATTCGTACGGCTGGATGGCGCTGTTCTCGACGGTTTTTTTGATGTCGGACCAGGCGTATGGCGCCTCGTTGAAGAGCTTCGCGGTCTTGGCGGCGTAGGCGGGCAGCACCGGCTGCAGGTAAATGGCGAGCACGCGGAAGATGTTGAGCACCGAGGTCATGACGCCGCGCGCCGCCTCGGGGTCGCTCTTGACGAGTGCCCAGGGGGCTTTGGCGTCGAAATACTGGTTGGCCTGGTCGGCCAGTTCGCGCACGGCGACCATGACCTTGCTGAAGTCGCGCGCCTCGTAGAAGTCGGCGATGCTGTCCGCCCAGTCCAGCGCCTTGAGATAGAGCGTCCGGCCTTCGGCATCCATCGTGCCGGTGCGGCCGCCCAGGCTTTTGTGCAGCATCTGCGCGCCGCGTGAGGCGAGGTTGGTGATTTTGCCGACGAGGTCGGAGTTGACGCGGTTGACAAAGTCACCGAGGTTGAGGTCCATGTCATCGGTCGTGCCGTTGAGCTTGCAGGCGTAGTAGAAGCGCAGGTCCTGCGGCCGCAGGTGGTCGAGATAGGTGCGCGCTTTGATGAAGGTGCCCTTGGATTTGCTCATCTTCTCGCCGTTGACCGTCAGGAAGCCGTGCACAAAGACCTGGCTGGGCGTTTTGTAGCCGGCGGTGTGCAGCATCGCCGGCCAGAAGAGGCAGTGGAAGCGCACGATGTCCTTGCCGATGAAGTGATACAGTTCGGCCTCGGGTGCCTGCCACCAGGCGTCAAACGATTCGCCGCGGTCGGCGCACCATTTTTGCAGCGAGGCCATGTAGCCGATCGGCGCGTCGACCCAGACATAGAAGAACTTGCCGGGCTGGCCGGGGATCTCGAAGCCAAAGTAGGGGGCGTCGCGCGAGATGCACCAGCCGCGCAGCGGCTCATTGAACCACTCCAGCAGCTTGTTGGCCACGTCGGGCGCGGTGTGGGCGGGAATCCAGGTTTTGAGGAAGTCGCGGAACGGCTCCAACTCGAAAAAGAGGTGTTCGCTGTCGCGGGTCACCGGGGTCTGGCCGCAGAGCGTGCAGCGCGCGTCCTTCAGCTCTTCGGCGGGGTAGGTCTGGCTGCACGCGTCGCAGGAGTCGCCGTACTGGTTCTCGGCGCCGCATTTCGGGCAGGTTCCTTTGACAAAGCGGTCGGGCAGGAACATGGCGTCATGCTCGCAGTAGAGCTGCGGCAGCTTGCGGGTGGAGACCGCCCCGCTCCGCTGCATGGCTTGATAGATGCCGTTGCAGAAGGCGCGGTTTTCCGGGCTGTTGGTGGAGTAATAGTTGTCGAAGCGGACTTCGAAATCGGCAAAATCCTGCGTGTGCAGCGCGTGACTGCGGGCGACCAGCTCTTCGGGCGTGATGCCCTCGGCGCGCGCGCGCACCATGACCGGCGTACCGTGCGTGTCGTCCGCGCAGACATAGACGCAGGCGTGGCCGCGCATCTTTTGGAAGCGCACCCAGAAATCGGTCTGGATATATTCGACAAGATGCCCGAGGTGGATGTCGCCGTTGGCGTACGGCAGGGCGGAGGTGACGACCATTTTGCGTTTTTTCGTGACCATGAAGTCTCCTGGCAATCTGCAAAGGCCGCATGCGGCGCGCATGGCCGTGCGGCTGAAAAAGAAAGACGCCAAAAACTATACCGCTTTTTCATGCACCGCGCCACACCTTCACAGCTTGTCATGCAATCAGTTGGTGACCGGGGTACGCGTGCGCAACAGCTTATCCTTGACTACAGGCGGCGCGAGCGCCAGTAGGCGGCAAGAATGTGCGCCGTGCGGCAGAGGCTTGCCCTCTCCAGCGGCTCACGGAGCACGGCATCCTCGAGGAAACGACGGAACGGCTCGTTCGTCCGGAATCCCGGCACCATCAACTGGGTCAGCAGCAGCTCGCCCTCCCAGCACATTCCGTAGGGCTTGTACGTGGGATCGCGCTGCGCCCGCATCTGTCGGTCATGGGCGAACCCTGCAAACGTTTCCATGGCCTCCTGGATACGGGCCCGGCGCTTCAGATCCTTCTCGTACGCGATGATGGGGTCGAAAGAGACCACGCACTGGAAGAGCGAATAGCACGGCATCCGCCCCTGCATCTGTTCCGGGGTCTTGTCCTTGAACCCGCCGTATTTGACCTTGAGCGTGATGTCGAGCGCCTCGTCGATGAGCTTCTCGTACAGCGCCTTCCAGTGCGTGTCGCCGGTCGCCATGTACGCCGCCACGTAGATCATCGGCAGACGTGCCGCCTCGTGCGGCCACACCTCCGGCCCCCACATCGTGCAGATGGTGCGGTAGTCGGGCTTGGAGTAGTCGTCCGCATACCCGAAGTTCCACTGGTTCTCCGCAGTGACGCGCGTCTCCATGAACTTCGCCACCTCGACGATCTGCTCCCGATAGCCCTGAACGATCGCGGGATCGGCCATTGACGAACTGCAGTAACGCCAGAGTCCATGCACCCAGTGCGTGTACTGGTCGCGGCTCGAGAGCGACACCGTCGTCTTGCCGTCATTACAGAAACCCCGGCAGACGAAGCCCTTGTACCCATGGAGGATCGCGAGGTTCAGCACGCCCTTCGCGAGCTTGGCAGCGTCAGACTTCACCGCCGGATCGTGCGTCACCTCCCACTTGTCGACGAGTCCGGAAAGAGCGGTTCCGCAGATGAGCGGCGCGTCTCCCACGCCGGGCGGGCCCCATCCGCCCGGACGCTTGTCGTGCATCGGATAGAGATTGTTCTTCGCGTCCGGCGGCGGCGGCGACTTCGATTTGTCCCTCACCCCCGTGACGAGCGACGTCACCGGATCCCAGGTCTCCATCATCTTTTCCCAGCCCCGGTCGCAGGCGGACCTGAGCTGCGCATCGGAAACCGGCGCACGCATGGGCTGCGGCGACGGTTCAGCGCACGCGGCGAGAACGACAAACGAAAAAGCGGCTACTGTAAAACTATTCATATCATCTTCCTTGTCAGCGGAGCAGGATCATGAACCCGGGGGCATCTTCGACCGCGCCTCCATCCACGACGGCAGACAACCGCAGTGTGCCGGTGCCAGTTTTGCGCACGTCGCCTGTGCCCTTGATCGGGGCTGCGAACGTGTGTGTGATGCTTTCGCCGACATTGATCCTCATACCGTCGCCTTCGCCGCGCCCGAACCGACCGTCATGTTTACGGTCGGAACCTTCAGCGAGGAGCCCTCGCGCAGGATGAACTTTCCTAGGGATGGTATAGCTATTTGTTTTTGTCGTCAACCACGGGTTTCCCCCGAAAGGTGATTTTCAACTGGATTTGCTGAAAGGAACCCAGTATTTTCAAAGCAACAAAGGACGGGTGTGCATGGATACGGTTGTCATTCAAAATGTCTCGAAGCGCTTGGGTGGCACACAGGCCGTCAATAACCTTACTCTGAGTGTGCAGCCTGGTGAGGTCCTGGGGTTTTTGGGCACGAATGGCGCGGGAAAAACCACGACGATCAAAATGCTGCTGGGGCTGTTGACGCCGGACGCGGGGGTTATCAGTGTGCTGGGCGGCGATCCTGCTGTGGCGGCGGTGCGCAGCCGCATCGGCTACATGCCCGAGACGGCCACCTATTACCCGTATCTCAATCTGCACGAGCTGCTGTTTTTTTACGGCGGCCTCTGCGGCATGCCGCGCGCGGCGATCCGTTCTCGCGCCGGTATCCTGATTGAGCGCGTGGGGCTCGGGGCGGCGGCGGGGCGGCTGCTGCGGACTTACTCGAAAGGCATGCTGCAGCGCGCGGGGATCGCACAGGCGCTGCTGCATGATCCGGATCTGCTGATTCTTGATGAGCCGCTGACCGGGCTTGACCCGCTGGCACGCATTCATTTCCGCGACTTGATCCTCGAACTGCGCGAACAGGGCAAAACCGTTTTCTTCTCGTCGCATGAATTGACTGAGGCTGAGTTGATCTGTGACCGGGTAGCGATCCTGAAGCAAGGAGAACTGGTGGTATGCGGCGCGATGCACGCGATTGCCGGTGATGGCGGTCAGAATCTGGAACGCGTTTTTCTCAACGTGCTTGGCTCGGACGCGGCGAAAGGGGTTCTGGCATGAAGCAATGGTTGCTGCAAGTGTCGGCGCTCTCAAAGCTTTCGGTTCTGGAGTTATACCGGCGCAAAGATCTTGCCGTGGTCTTTCTGCTGGCGATGATCATCCTGTTGCCGCTGGCGTTTTTGGCGCCGTTCGGCGTGAGCGGGGCCAGCCGCTACGTCTCCGAGTTGGCGATGCTGTTGATCTGGCTTTTTTCGATCATCATCGGGTTGGGCGTTTCGGTTCGTCTCTTCCCGCCTGAATTTGAGAGCCGCACCATCTACCCGTTGTTGGCCAAGCCTGTGGGACGGGGTACGGTGCTGTTCGGCAAGTATCTGGGTGCGCTGTCGGCCTCGGTCTCCGCGGTGTCGGTTTTTTACTTGGCCTATGCCGTTCTGGTCGGTGTGCGTCAGGGGGAATGGTTTGCGCCGGTCTTGTTTCAGGCCGCGCTGCTGCACGTCGGGTTTTTGATCGTCATCACGGCGTTGACGCTGCTGGGGTCGCTGGTGATGACGCCCTCCGCCGCGTTGACGTTGTGTGCGTTGACGGCCGTCGGCATGCTCGCCTTCGGGCAGCGCCTGCCGTCTTTGGCCGCTGCGCAGACGGGGCCGGGACGCTGGGTCCTGCTGGCCATCCATTGGATCGCCCCGCACCTCGAATTCTTTGATGTGCGTCAGCGGTTGGTGCATGCGTGGCCCTGCGTGGAATGGCGCGTCTGCACGGCGGTTCTCGCGTATGCCGTCTGTTACGCGGGGCTCTGTTTGGCCCTTGCCGGTTGGGCCTTCCGGCGCAAACGCCTCTGAGGGATCGACGTGACACAGCCGTTCCAACATGCCCTTGTCGCCGCCGGCGCGTTCATAACGGTCGCCGGGGGACACCTTGTGCCGCACCTGTTTCCCGGACGGATGCCGCAGGTGGCCGGCGAGAATGTTGTCGCGATGCTGTTGGGCGACGCGCGGCAGGAACTCAGTTTCGCCCTGCTCGAAAAGGCCGACGACTATTTCCATGGCGGGGCGCGCCATGCGGAATGTGAACACGGATTGTCTGGCACGACCGAAAGGTTGCCGGAAAGCTGTTCAGCAAACGGGCACGCGCATGAGCACGGCCATCACTCTGATTCGGGGACTGCTCTGTCTGGCCGTTCGTTCGATATATGGACTTGGCTCAACCGCCGCATTCATGTGCAGGAGCACCGTCACACCGAAGGCGAGGACGCACGCGAATTGCTGCCTTGGCTCTGGGCCGCGTGCCGCACGTCGCCGAGGAACATTCAGGCCTATGAGAGCTCGGCATACGTGTTGGGCCGTATGCTGGGGCAGCCGCGCGAGGCCCAAGCGCTGCTGGAAGAGGGCGTCCGCCTCAATCCCGAGTCAGCCGCCCTTGAATTCTCTCTGGGCGAGCTGGCGCTTCACGCATTGAAAGACCCCGCCCGCGCGGAGCGGGCGTTCGCGGCGGCGCGCAACACGTGCAGGCCGGCGGCGGGCGAGGCCGGAGAGGAGGACCGCCTCCTGCTGGGGCGCATCCTGTTTTATCTCGGCTATCTGGCCCATCAGCGTGGGGATCGCAACCGGGCTGCGGGCTATTTGGCCGAAGCGGAGGAAGAAGTGCCGGAGCATGTCGGCACCCGCGATCTTCGCCGCCTTCTGAACCGGCAACACGAAAACGAAAGAAAAGAACCATGACGATACGGATGTGGGGATGGATGGCGGCTCTCTTGGTTGCGTGGACTTGGGTGTCTGGATGTGTTCACGCGCAGATCGGCAACATGCGTTGAGAATGGGTGTCTCCTACATAGAAGCGCGACACGCCTGTTTTGCTGTAATCGATTTTGAGACGACGGGTGCCGTGCCGGGTTATCCGGTGGAGCCGTGGCAGGTGGGCATCGTGCGTCTGCGTGAGGGATGCGTCCGTGCGGACGAGCGCTTTGAAAGTCTGCTGCGTGTGGGGGATCGTCCCTTCAACCCGCGTGCGCCGGGCCGCCATGCTCTGTTGCGGGAGCAGCTCGCAGTCGCGCCCCGGCCGGGGGATCTGTGGCCAGACCTGATGGGGTGGGTGGTCGGCGTGCCGCTGGTCGCCCACAATATCGGGACTGAGCGCAGCGTCTTGACGCGGCTCGCGCCGCTGCACCGCTTTGGCCCATGGGTGGACACCTTAGCGCTTGTGCGGCGCGCCTATCCGTCGTTGGTTTCGAAGGCACTGGACGAGGTGACGGCCGCGTTGGGCCTGAACGCGCGCATTGCGTCGTGTTGCCCCGGACGTGGTGCGCACGACGCGCTGTTTGACGCAATGGCCTGCGCGGTGTTGCTGGAGCATTTCCTGGCGCTTCCGGGGTGGGAGCACGTGACCGTCGATGCACTGGCCGGGCACTAGCGCGCATCGATTAAGGAGGATGATATGACCGTGCTGATTGCGACGCGTAATCGTCACAAACTCGAAGAGATCCGTCAACTGTTCGCGCTGCCGTCGTTGAGGCTGGTTGCCGCCGACGAGGTTCCGGGCCTGCCGGGCGACGTGGTCGAGGATGCCGACACGTTCGAGGGCAACGCGCTCAAAAAAGCGCGCGAGCTGTGCGCGGCATCCGGGCTCTGGACGTTGGCCGACGACTCCGGGCTCGAGGTCGAGGCGCTCGGCAACGCGCCCGGTGTCTACTCGGCGCGCTATGCGGGCGAGCCCTGTGATTATGCCGCCAACAATGCCAAGTTGCTCCGCGAACTGGCGGGCGTGACCGAGCGCCGGGCGCGCTTTCGCTGCGTGATTGCGCTGTGTGCGCCGGACGGGCGGGAATGGACCGTGGAAGGGCGTTGCGAAGGGCAGATCATTTCGGAGGTGCGCGGCGCGAACGGATTTGGTTATGACCCGCTCTTTGTGCCGGACGGTTTTGAAAAAACATTTGCCGAGATCGACAGTACAGTCAAGAACGCCATTTCTCACCGCGGCCATGCACTGCGACTTGCGGTGGATGCCTGGCGGGGGTGGCTGTCACAGGCGTCCGAATAAAAAAAGGCCGGGCGCGTGCCCGGCCTCGTTCTGTCTGGGGCAATCAAGATTATTCGCCGTAGACGGTCGTCTTGATCTCATTGTAGAGAAACAGAATGTTCGTCACATCGTAGTCCACGTGATGAACCTTCGAGAGACCGCCCTCGCGCATCGCCGCACCGATCGAGGCGTCGCCCGTGTTGAACAGGATGATGCCCTTCGACGAAGCGACGCCCTTCTTCACGGGCCGCACGCTGTTGTCGACTACAGGGTCGGAAGCCACATGGTCGACCGTGATGGCGGCCATGCTGTTGCCCTTCAGCGGAATCACGCCGCATCCTGTCATCGAAACGGCAACAATCGCCGCTACGCCCAACGTCATCAATTTTTTCATGTTATGGATCCTTTATTACCCTCGACGGCACCTCACCGTCTTTCAGGATGTATGCACCGTACCACATTGCCGCCACTCAATCAAGCTTACAGCGTGCCTGACGCAACCTAACCAAAACCTAACGTTTTTGGGGATGTTTTGCGGGCGGGCGATTTGGTACGATGAAGGCGTTTGATAAGTGTGAGCATTTGATGATTCGGCCGACGGTCGGCATGCTCCCGTCCTTCTTATGAAAATTGCTATGACACACGTGAAAACCGCGCTGTCCGCCTTTGTCCCGCTGTCGATGGCCTGCATCTTGCAGGTCGGCTGCGATCGGGTTCCCAAAGGCCTTGAGCCTGAAAAGCTGATACTGTTTACGCCGGAGACTCAACTTGCGCAGCCCGGCGCTAGCCAGACCAA
>JAGOBZ010000092.1 GCA_017999015.1 Kiritimatiellia bacterium | reverse complement strand
GGCCAGTGCGGCCAGCACCAGCAGGGCGGCCAGTTCGCCGGAATCGCAGCAGAAAAAGTCTCGGAAGTAGTAGTGGCCCGCCAACTCGCCGCCGCACACCGCGCCGGTCTCGCGCAGCAGCACCTTGGCGAAGGCGTGTCCGACCTTGCCCATCACGGTCCGAGCGCCGTCGGCCTGCAGCGCTTCGATCGCGCCGCGCGAGGTCCGCACATCGTGGATGACGGTCGCGCCGGGTTCGTTCGCGAGGAAGGCGCGCGCGATGACCGGGATCAGGTAGTCCGGCTGCACGAAGGCACCGGTCTCGTCCACGAACATGACGCGGTCGGCGTCGCCGTCGAAAATCACGCCGGCATCCAGCCGTTGCTCGCGCACCAGCCGGACGACCTGTTCGCGGCTGGTCGCCTCCAGCGGGTTCGGCGAGTGGTGGGGGAAAGTGCCGTCGGGCTCGGCGTTGAGATAGATCGGGCCGTCGCCCAGCAGGTCGCGGACGATCAACCCCGCGACACCGTCGGAGCAGTCGACCGCGTAGCGCAAGCCGCTGAGGTCGGCGCGGAACGCTGACAGCCACTCGACAAAGGCGTCGCGGTAGTCGACCTCGTGCCGTACGCCCGGCTGAACCGCCGCCGGCGGCAACGCGCCGGACGCGATTTTGGCCTCCAGCTCTGCGAGCCCGTTCGCGTAGCCGACAGGCCGGGCGCCGGCACCCGACACCTTCATGCCGTTGTGCGAGGCCGGATTGTGCGAGGCCGTGATCTGCACCGAGGCGTCATAGCCTTCGCGCGCCGTGAAAAAGTAGACCATCGGCGTGGTGGCCAGGCCCATGTCGTCCACCGCGCAGCCGGCTTCGGTCAGCCCCCGGCAGAGCGCATCGCGCACGGCGGGCGAAGAGAGGCGCGCGTCGCGTCCGACCAGCCAGCGCCGCGCGTCCAGCACCTGCGGCAGCCAGCGCCCGATGCGGTAAACGGTGTCGAGATCAAAGTCTCGGCCGAACTCGCCGCGCATGTCATAGGCTTTGAAAAAGGACATCGCCCCTCCCGCTTCTCATTGGATGACCACCAGCGAAATGCCGGCGTGCGCACTTCTGGGTTTCATGGCTTTCAGCCAGGCAGGCATTTCGGAGCCGGCCGTTTCTGCCGTGTTGGTGGTGACCTCGAAGGCGGCGGGCGAAGAGGCGGCCAGGGTCTGCATCACCTCCTGCAGACGCGCGGTGTTGCGCCGGTCCAAGTGCGTCGACGTGGAGAGTGCGCCCAAGATACCGCCGACCAGCGTGCAGATGATCGATACGAGGATCAGCGTCGAGAGTTTCACGGCGAGCCGCCCGTTCTGATCGGTGTGCAAGCCCTCCTGCGCCTGCACGCGCTCGCGGACCGACTCCAGGCGCTCGCGCTCAAGCAGGATGCGCTCGCGCTCGAGTTTAAGTTTCTCCTGTTCGATCTGCAGCTCCGTGCGCGACAGGGCCTCATCCGCCGTCGCGGGCTCGAGCGGCAAGTTGCCGATCACATCCATGCGGGTATCTCCTCCGGGTTACGCGCGAAGCTGCGCGAAGCGCGTGCAGACAGGCAGCGGGCCGACCAGCGGCCGCGCGTAATCAATGAACGCCTGCGTGACGCCGTTGCCGGCCTTGTTGATGAAGTCCGCCGGCATGCAGCGCGTTTCACGCGCCACGCTGCGGAGCGTCACGACAGCGAAATCCACGTTGTAAGCCTTTGTGTCACGGCGTTTGATGGCGATCGAACCGCTGGAAATCTCATCCTCGACCGCAGCCTTGACCGCGGCGACACCGACCAGGCGCGCCTCCATCGCGTCGGTGGCAGAGGCGATGCCGGGAAAGGAGCGCTGCAGGTAACCGAACGTGTCGGCGCGCACCCGCTTGATCCCCGCCCGCTCCTTGAGCACCTTGGCCAGCAGGTCTCCCAGTGCGCCGGTGCCGCTGAGCTGCACGTTGCCGTGCGAATCGGTCTCCTGCGTATAGGCCGCGAGGATCGGCGTGCCGGTCCGGTCGGTGATCCCTTCGGAGACGGCCACCACGCAGCGCCCGTAAAGCTTCATCGCGGCTTTCACATCTTTGACGAAGCGATCCATGCTGAACGCGCGCTCCGGCAGGTAGATCAGGTGCGGGCCGTCGTCTGATTCCGTGCGCGCCAAGGCTGCCGCGGCCGTCAGGAACCCCGCGTTTCGGCCCATGATGACGTCGATCTTCACGCCGCCCAGCGCACGGTTGTCCAGATCGTCGCCTTTCACCGCGCAGGCCACGAAACGCGCGGCACTGCCATAGCCCGGCGTGTGGTCGCTCTCGCGCAAGTCATTGTCGATGGTCTTGGGGATGTGGAAACAACTGATACCGTACTCCGCCTTCACAGCCTCTTCGTTGATGATGTGCACGGTCTCGGCCGAATCGTTGCCCCCGATGTAGAAAAAGTAGCGGATTTCCAGTTTGCGCAAAACCTTAAAAATGGCTTGGCAATCCTCTGGCGTCGGCTTGCGCCGAACCGACCCGAGAGCCGACGCGGGGGTGTTGGCCACCGCTTCCAGCGTGGCGCGGCTCTCTTTGCGCAGGTCGATGAAGCGCTCGTCGAGAATGCCCTGGATGCCGTGCAGTGCGCCGAAAATCTTGCCGACCGAGCGGCTCTCCTTGGCGGTCATCACCGCGCCGACCAAGCTCTGGTTGATCACCATCGAGGGGCCGCCACTCTGGGCGATCAGCATATTGCCTTTTTTCATCCGCGATCTCCTTTTTCAAAGCGGTATGATATACTTTCCGCATGCGACAAGGCAAACCTCCGTTTGAAAAGCCCGACGAAAATCGAGACGCTCCCGATACGTTCGGCAGCGGCCCGGACGAAGCAGACTTCGCTGTGCGGCCGAAGGGCGCGCGCCGCACGCTCACGCCGCGCGACAAGGAGCGCAACCGCCGCGTGGGCGAACTGTTCAGGCATGTGATTCCGGGCTTGCCGATCGATGCCGATCCGCCCGAGACGCGGATGGAGCCTGAGCCGCTCGCGTCGCTGATCGAGCAGACGCTCAAACGGCTGAAAATCAATGAGAGCCCTTGGCTGAATGATTTGAACCGTGCGTGGCCCACGCTTGTGCCGCCCGAAGTGGCGCGCGTGACGCGCCCCGGCAAGTGGGAGGACGGCATCCTCTTCGTCTATGTGACCTCGTCGGTCACACTTTTCGAGTTGCGCCGCACGCACCTGCGGCGTATCGAGGAGGCCGTGAAGGGCTTCGCCGGCGCCGGCCGCGTACGGCAGGTGCGCCTGATGGTCAACACGGTCACGCTCCCCTTTACGTGAGCAGGAAGCGGAGCCCGTTTGCGCCAGATTCCCGGGCAGACGCGCTCAGGCAACGTCGCCGTCGTTGTCAACACGCTGGAGGACGGACGGCAACCGGGTCAGGCGCACGGCGGGATTCTTCTCGGTGAAGTAGCGGAGTTCCCAGTCGGTGTTGAACAGGGCGGCCGTTCGGCCTGCGGCATCCGTCGCAAGCCGGCAGCCCGTCGGCAACTTTCGGTCGCGGATGGCGGCCTGCCCGATGTCGTCAGGATGGACCCAGCGGATGACACGCCAGGGCATCGGTTCAAGTCGCGAGGCCGCGCCATATTCGCTTTCCAGACGGTATTGCAGCACATCGAACTGCAACACGCCCACGGCGCCGAGAAGGGGAATGTTCTGCACTGAATCCGTCAGGGAGAAGGCTTGCACGGCACCCTCCTGCAGCAGGTGCTCCAAGCCGGTACGGAAGCGTTTGTAGGCGGAACTGGCCGGGTTGTGCAGCAGGGCAAAACATTCGGGCGGGAATTGCGGCAGCGGGTCGAAAGCGAGGCCTTCCTCTTCCGACAGCGTGTCGCCGATGCCGAACACGCCGTGCCCGACCAGCCCGATCACATCGCCGGGATAGGCGGTGTCCACGGTTTCGCGGTCGCGGCCGAAGACACGTTGTGAACTGGCGAGCCGCAGCGATTTGCCGGTGCGCGGGTGAAAGACCTTCATGTCGCGCGTGAACACCCCGGAGCAGACACGCAAGAAGGCGATCTGGTCGCGGTGCTTGGGGTCCATGTTCGACTGGATCTTAAAGATGAAGCCGGAGAAAGCGGGGTGGCGGGGCGCGATGAGCCCTTTGCTGGAACGGCGCGGACGGGGCGGCGGCGCAAAGTCCAGGAAGGCGTCGAGCAACAGATGCACGCCGAAATTATTGATCGCGCTGCCGAAAAAGACCGGTGTCATGTCACCGGAAGCGACGAGCGCCGGGTCAAGGCGCTCGCCGGCGGCGTCGAGCATCTCGAGCTGTTCAAGCAGCGCGGCATAGGTCGTTTGCGAGAGGCGCTCGCGCACCTGCGGATCGCTCACGTCGTGCACGGCGACGGGTGAACGGTAGGCGCCGCCCGGCGTGCGCTCGAAGAAGTGCGCTTGACGTCGCTGCCGGTCGTAGACGCCGCGGAACTCAGCACCGTCGCCCAGCGGCCAGTTCATGGCGCAGACGTGAAGCTGGAGAGTTTGTTCAAGCTCATCGATAATGGCGAGCGGGTCGCGCGCCGGACGGTCGAACTTGTTGACGAACGTGAAGATCGGAATGCCGCGCAGCCGGCACATCTCGAAAAGCTTGAGGGTCTGGCTCTCAATACCCTTGGCGGCGTCGATGACCATCACGACGGCGTCAACGGCCATGAGCACACGGTAGGTGTCTTCGGAAAAGTCCCTGTGGCCGGGCGTGTCGAGCAGATTGATACAGAAGCCGCGATACTCGAACTGCAGGACCGTTGAGCTGACAGAAATGCCGCGCTGCTTCTCCAATTCCATCCAGTCCGAGGTGGTGGCGCTCTGGGCCTTGCGCGCCGTGACCGAGCCCGCCAGTTGCACCGCTCCCCCGTACAGAAGGAACTTTTCGGTCAACGTGGTTTTGCCCGCGTCGGGGTGGGAAATGATGGCGAATGTGCGTCGCCGCGCGATTTCGTGTTCCATACTCATGCCGTTCAAGGGTGGGGCGGTCTTTGACACCTGGGCTTCGGCCGGGTGAACCGCGCATGCGTAAGCGGGCGGTGCCGCACGCAGCACGGATCGCCGGACAACGAGGCGGCAGGGGTGTCGAGGGACGCGTACTATGGATAAAACGGACGGGGGTGTCAAATAAAACGATCGTGCCCGGGACTTGCAACCGGCGGCGGATCAGGTAAGATAGTCCATCCAATAGCCGGCCTGCGGGAGGCGCGGGCGGTACACAAGGATGCAGGAACATGCAGAACATCGACTGGGCGAGTTTGGGTTTCAAGTACATGGACACGCACTGCCACATCCGGTATGTGTGGCGCGACGGCGCGTGGAGCGAGGGCGAACGGGTGGAGGAGCCGTACCTGAAGATGCACGTTGCGGCCTCCTGCCTGCACTACGGCCAGGAGGCGTTTGAGGGCCTCAAGGCGTTCCGCTGCAAAGACGGCAAGGTTCGCATCTTCCGCCCGCACGCCAATGGTGAACGGATGTTCAACACGGCCCGCCGGACCTGCATGGCGCCGGTGCCGGTGGAGCTGTTTGTCGACGCGGTCAAGCGTGCGGTCAAGGCCAACGAGGATTTCGTGCCGCCGTACGGCACAGGCGGCTCGATGTATATCCGTCCGCTGCTGATCGGCACCGGGCCGCAGATCGGCGTGGCGCCGGCCAGCGAGTACACCTTTCTGGTGATGGTCATGCCGGTGGGGCCCTATTACAAGGGCGGGCTCAAGCCGGTGCGTGCGCTGGTGGTGGATGAGTATGACCGCGCGGCACCGAACGGCATGGGCGATGTCAAGGTCGGCGGCAACTACGCGGCCAGCCTGTACGCGCACGAGGCGGCCAAGCGCGCGGGATACCCCGTGGAACTCTATCTGGACGCCAGGACCCACACGTGCATCGAGGAGTTTGCGACCTCCAATTTCATCGGTATCACCAAGGACGGCGCGTACGTCACGCCCGACTCGCATTCGGTGCTGCCCAGCGTGACCAACAACACGCTCAAGCAGATCGCGGCCGACTTGGGAATGAAGGTCGAGGTCCGCCCGGTGCCGTTCGACGAGGTGAAGACGTTTGCCGAGGTCGCGGCGTGCGGCACGGCGGTGGTCGTCACCCCGGTGTGTGAGATCACGCGTGGCGACACGGTGATCACGATCAGCGATCCGGACGCCTGCGGCCCGGTGCTGCAGAAGCTGTATGACACGGTGCAGGGCATCCAGTACGGCCTGCTTCCGGATGCGCACGGCTGGTGCGTCGAAGTCTGACGTGCTCCGGTCTGTGAGCGAAATCACGTACGCGGAGAGAAGGCATGCCGGTTGTGCGCAGACGGTTTTTGCAGATGGCGGCGGTCGCCGGCGCGGCGGCCGCTGTCCGCGAAGGACGTGCAGCCGCACGTCCGCTGCAGCCTGCTCACTGCCTGCGGGACGGGTTCGCGCTCGACGCGGAATGCGTCCGGATCTATAGCTCGGCTGTGCGCGCACCGCTGAAGATCATGGTGATCGGTGACACCCACCTCTTTTTGGATGATGCCCGCGGCGAACCCTATCGGACTTACAGCGGACGGATGGCGAAGGCCTACAACACGACGAAGCATGTGGTGACCGGCGCGCCGACGACACCGCAGGCTTGTTTTGAGCAGACACTGTCGCGCGCCCGTGAGGAGCGCGTCGCGTTGCTGGTGCTGGTTGGTGACATCCTGAGTTTTCCGTCTGAAGCCGCCGTCGAGTGGGCGCATGCGCGTTTACAGGCGTCTGGCGTGCCTTATCTGTATATTGCGGGCAATCACGACTGGCATTATGAAGGCCTGGAGGGGACCAGCCACGCTCTCCGCCAAACCTGGACGATGCGCCGCCTTGCGCCCCTGTATCAGGGACGCCATCCACTGATGGCGGCAATTGAGGTGGGCGGGTTGCGCGCCGTGATGATTGATAACTCGACCTATGAGATTCTGCCGGAACAGGCGGCTTTCTTCCGGGAGCAGGTGGCCAGCGGTGCGCCGCTGGCGCTTTTCATGCATATTCCGCTCTACGCGCCGGGCCGCGCCGTCGGGTTCGGATGCGGCCATCCCGATTGGAACGCGGCGCACGACAAGCACTGGCAGATCGAGCGGCGCATGAAGTGGCCCGAGTCCGGCCACACGCCGACCACGCTGGCTTTCAGGCGCGATGTGTTTGCAGCACCGAACCTGCTCGGCGTGTTCGCCGGTCATATTCACACGCCTTCGCTCGATTGCGTGAACGGCGTTCCGCAGATCGTCACGGCCGCCAACGCGGCCGGCGGATTCGTGACAGCCGAATTCATGCCCCTGTGACTTCTGCGAGGCGCCCTGATCGAGTGAAAAGCAGGGTGGCGGTTATGCGCTCGCGAGATAAGCCGAGCAACTGCGCGGCGGCTAGGGCGTAGTCGCGCATCTGGCCGGCATATCCGCGGGCCGCCTCCAGCACCTGCTGGTCGCTGGCGATGCGGTTGCTCTTAAAATCGATAATCGTCGCGCGCACGGGGCGCCCCGCCGCATCCCTCTCGACCACGAGACGGTCAAAACGACCGCTCATGAGCTGCTTATGCCCGTTGCTTTTCACGAGCAGGTTGAACGGCGCCTCGCGCCAAACTTCCGTAGTCCCCGTTCTGGCGGTGGACGGACTTGAAAGCGCATTTCGAATTTCTCCCTTTTTCAGGCACGCCCTGAACTGTCGCTCCACGTCGCCCAGTAAGGTTGCGGATTCAGACGACTCTTGCCGCCATTCGGCGATGAGACGCTCCATGTCGGTCTCTTCCAACCACTCGATCTTCTGGAAAAGGCGGTGGATGGCAGAACCGAAGGCGCGCACGTCGCCGGCCTCGGCATTGAACAGCCACTGGGCTGGAAACGTGTGGCCGTCGGGGTGCTCTTTCGAAGGTTCTCTCAACGCGATGTCAGCCGTGAATCCGATGCGGACCGGCGCGGCAGGGTTCTCCTGCGCGTGGGGCGCCGGAGCTTGGTGCCGCCGGAACCAGTCGGGATCGCCGCAGGCATAGAGCGGCGTGAGCCCGCCGGGCCCCGCGCTCGGATCGGCGTCAGACTGAAGTCGCTCGCGCAGCAAATCCGCCTCGCTGACCGTCGTCGGATTTTTCGCCTTCTTGGGAACGATCAGGACCATCGCCTGCTGGGCGCGGGTCATAGCCACATATAGCACGCAGAGTTGGGCGAAGTTCGCGTCGGCGCGCGCCGCGTCGCAGGCCAGCAGCGGTGCGCCGTCCGCCGCCTCCAGCGCTTGCTGGCACGGAGGATTGAACACCCAGTCTTCGCCCGCCAGAAGCCTCGGGATCTTCGGTTTTTCAAAACTGGCCGGCCGGGTCGCAAAAGGGATCACAACCAGATCGAACCCCAATCCCTTGGCCTGGTGGACGGTCATCACGCGCACCGAGCCCGCGGCGGCGTTGGAGCGGGTCTGGTAGGCTTCGATATGGTCCGCGAAGCGGTCGGGGTCGCAGACGCCCAGCGCATCGAAACTTTCGGCACCCGCCAAAAACTCGCTCAGGCGCCTCTGACTGAAAGGGTCCAAGCGCCCCAGTTTCCCGCCCCACTCGCGCAGCGTGGCGGCGAAGCCGTGCGCCTGAAAAGCTTGCAGCAAGAACGCCGGCAGCGCGCCGTATCCGATTTCCGAACAGGCGCCTCCCAGCGGGCTCATCTGAAGATGGCGCAGGGCAACCGTGTCGCCGGGGTGTGCGGCGTAGTGGACCAGCGCTAGGAGCAGGGTCACGACCGGATTGTCGGTGATGCCGCCTTTGCCCTCGTGCACGCACGGGACGTCCGGCAGCAGGCGCCGGAGCGCGTCCACGCACGCGCGCCCGGCCTGATTGCTGCGCACCAGCACGGCCGCCGTCAGTCCGCGCTGAATGGGCTCAACCTGTTTCAGGACCGCCGCGACGGCCTCAAACTGGGCCGGATATTCGGCTGCATCTTCTCCGGTGTCGTCCGCTTCGTCGGACTCCTCCGCGCCCGCTTTTTTCGGATCGTATTCGAGCAGCGACACGAAGCCCGTCCCCTCATGTGTTCGCGCGCTTTCGTGCCGCGTCCAGGCGCGGGCAAAGGCCTCGACCGCTTCAGGGCGCAGCCCCGCCTGCCCGCCCAAGGACGGCGTCCAAGAGTCGAGGTGATCGAAGGTCTGGTTGACGGCGTCAATGATGGCCGGCAGCGAGCGGTGGCACGTCTGAATGGACTCGCTGACGATGGCGCGAGCGCCGCAGCTCTGATATTTTTCTTGGATTTTGTTGAAAAGACGGTAATTGCCGCCGCGCCACCCGTAGATCGACTGCTTGATGTCGCCCACAAAGAAAAAAGAGCGCGCGTCGTCCTGAATGACTTCGTCCACGAGGTTGGCGAGCGTTTCCCATTGCGTGTCGCTCGTGTCTTGGAACTCATCCATCAGCCAGTGGTCCAGCCGGCCGTCCAGGCGGTAGTCGATGTAGAGCCGGTTCTCCGCGTCAGGCACGCGGCTGGACGAGGGGCCGCCTGATCCGAGAAGACGCGAGAGGTCTTCGAAAGTGAAATGTCCGTCATGAGTTTGCGCGGCGGCATAGCATTCATCGTAACGGCCGAGTACGGTGCGCAGACCTTGGGTCTGTGTCAGCGCGCGCCCGATTTCCACGTCGATCGCATGGCGCAACGCAAACCGCACGCCGTCCCATAAAGTTTGGGGAAGAACATACTCCTGCCTGTAGTAGCTGAGCGTGGGCGGCCGGTGGTTCTTGACGTTCTCAAGGATTAACCGCGAGGCTTTGTCGTTCCGCTGCGGCCACGGCTTGTCGATCGCGTGAGACAGGAGCGCGATCGTGAAAGTTGAAAGGCTCTCACCGAGTTGGCCCGCCCGTCCTGTCTCGCCGAACACCGTGCGCAGGCTCTCGGCCACTGTGTCGGGCGGCGGCGCATCGTCGGG
>JAGOBZ010000091.1:2173-9908 GCA_017999015.1 Kiritimatiellia bacterium | reverse complement strand
GGCCGTCGTCCAGCCAGCACGCCTCGATAAAAGCCAGATCTTGCGCCCGCGCCGAATCAGGGCAGCGGGTCTTGCCCGCCTCAGCAGCGAGTCCCAGCGCGAACCGCGCCACCGCTGTGGCAAGCAAATCGGCCTGCGCGCCGGGGGCGGAGGCGAATCCGCCGCCCGCGCGGTGGCGCTCCTCCAACGCGGCACCCACACCGGGCGCTTCCGCCCCGGCCAGCGCGGCCAGCACCAGTCCGGCGGCCAGTCGCGGGGAAGGCAGCCGCGCGGCCCTACCGGCTTGAAAGAGACGTTTCTGACGCCACCACGCCGCGCGCGCGGCCCAGCGCGGCACCTTCCTCGCCGCGAGGCTCCGCAAAAACAGCGCATACACTTCGCGCGTATCGCCGCGCAGCAGCGGCAGGATGAACGCCCCGCCCGTCCCGCGCGGGGCCCGGCCTTCACGGGCCAGCACCAGCGCGGCGCACTGCGCGTCGATCGGCCGCGCCGCATCTCGGTGCGGCGCCAGGTACGCGCACAGGCTGTCGCGATCATACGGCTCGCCGAGTGCCCGCAGCCCGAGCCAAGCGAACAGGGTGTAGTAAGGATCGGAACGGCCGTCCAGACCCGCGAAGCCGCCGTCGGCGCGCCGCAATGCGTGCAGCGCGCCGCTCAGCTCCTCACATGCCGCAGCGGCGAGTCCCTCCGCGCCGCGCGCGGCAATCGCCTCGATCGCCTGGAGCACGTTGCTCATGCGTTTCAGGTGAAAAGGAGGCCCTGCGCATCGGGAGCGCGGGCGTCCTCGCCCGTCGCAACGTGTTACTTGAAAAGCTTCTTCAGGCTCTTGGCGGCGTCCTTGGCCGCGTCGGCCGCGCCTTTGGCCGCATCTTCGGCGGATTTCACCGCTCCGGCCGCCGCATCCGTCGCACCCTTGGCCGCATCCGTCGCACCGCCGGTCACGCCCTTGAGCGCGTCGGTCGCGCCTTTGGCCGCTTCGGACGCCGCACCGCCGGCCCCTTTGAGCAGGTCGCCCGCCGCGCCCGCCGCGCCGGTCACGGCCTGGGTCAGGCCGCCCAGGATGCCGTTGATGACCTCGGTCAGCGCGTCCACGGCCGTTGTGCCGCCCGACGCCTTGCCGATGTCGCGCACGGTCACCGACGGCAGGGGGATGGTGAGGGCTTTGCCCAGCGTCATACCCGAGGCGAACGACACCTTGGCGCTGTTCAGCGAGAACTCTTCGATCACGACCTTTTTGCCGGGCTTCTTCTCTTTGTCGGTCTGTTTCTTCTCCTCCTCGGAGGCCTTCTTGGCATTCGCCATTATGGCGTCGAAGTTCGACTTGCCGTCTTTGCTTTCGAACGAGATGGCCGGGGCGTCGATCTGGATCTTGCGGACCACGATCGTGTCGCTCAGCAGCGAGCGCATGTTCAGGCCGACCTCGACCTTGTCGACGGCGAAGGCATCTTTGTCGGAATAGCCTTGCGGGTTGCCGACCTTGACCTGCGACACCGTGAGGTTGCCGGCCAGCGCGTTGAGCTTGACGTCGCCGACCGAGACCGGCACGCCCAGCGCTTTGGGGCCGCCCACCGAGGCGGCGGTCTTGACGATCGGCCCGATGGTCATCGGCAGCGTCAGCACCGCCACCACCAGCAGCACCACGACCGCGATCACGGCCCACATCAGAATCTTGCCAAGTTTTTTCATGACGGTCTCTCTCTTCCAATCCCTTCGGAAGACCCTGCGGAGCCGGGCGAGCCGGGGTTCCTTGTCCCGGCGCCTCCGGCTCACGGATCTTCCGTATCCTGTTACACGGTATAGGTCGAAGCGGCGGTGTTACCACCACTCGCCGTCCAGATGTGATGATAGAACTCGCCGCGCGGCTTGTCAACGCGTTCGTAGGTGTGCGCGCCGAAGTAGTCGCGCTGCGCCTGGAGCAGGTTGGCCGGCAGGCGGGCGCTGCGGTAGGCATCGAAGTAGTTGAGCGCGGTGCTCATGGCCGGCACCGGGATGCCGAGATCGACGGCCGTCTTGATGACGGCGCGCCACGCGTTCTGGGCTTTGGCGACGGTCTTCTTGAAGTACGGGTCGAGCAGCAGGTTGGCGAGCTGCGGATCGGCGTCGAAGGCCTCCTTGATCTTGCCGAGGAAGCGGGCGCGGATGATGCAGCCCTGACGCCAGACCAGCGCGATTTCGCCGTAGTTGAGGTCCCACTTGTACTCTTTGGCCGCGGCGCGCAGCAACTGGTAGCCCTGCGCGTACGAGCAGATCTTCGAGGCGTAGACGGCCTGCTCAAGCTGCTTGACGAAAAGCTTCTTGTCGACCCCGGCTTTCGCGGCCGGACCCTTCAGCAGCTTGGCCGCCGCGACGCGCTCCTCCTTGATGGCCGAGAGGCAGCGCGCGAAGACCGCCTCGGCGATCTGCGGGATGCCGATGCCCAGGTCGAGGCCGGCCTGGGAGGTCCATTTGCCGGTGCCCTTCTGGCCGGCCGTGTCGAGGATGATGTCGACGATCGGCTTGCCGGTTTCGTCATCGGTCTGCGCGAGGATGTCGGCCGTGATCTCGATCAGATAGCTGTCGAGGTCGCCGGTGTTCCACTTGGCGAAGACCTTCTGCATCTCTTTGGCTGACATGCCGAGGCCTCGCGCCATCAGGTCGTACGCCTCGCAGATGAGCTGCATGTCGCCGTACTCGATACCGTTGTGCACCATCTTGACGAAGTGGCCGGCGCCGTCGCTGCCGATCCAGGCGCAGCAGGGCGTGCCGTCCTCGACCTTGGCCGCGACATCCTGGAAGATCGCCTTCACATGCGGCCACGCCTTGGCGTCGCCGCCGGGCATGATGGCCGGGCCCAGCAGCGCGCCCTCTTCGCCGCCCGAGACGCCGGAGCCGATGAAACGCAGGCCTTTCTCGGCCAGGTACCGGGTACGGCGGATGGTGTCCGGGAAATAGCTGTTGCCGCCGTCGATGATGATGTCGCCCTTCTCCAGCACCGGCAGCAGCGCATCGATCGTCTGGTCCACGGCCGCGCCGGCCTTGACCATGATCATCACGCGGCGCGGCTTCTTGAGGCTGCCCGCCAGCTCCTGCAGCGAGTGGCAGCCGATCAGACGCTTGCCGGCGCCGCGGCCGTTCACGAAGGCGTCGACCTTCTCGACCGTGCGGTTGAAGCAGGCCACGGTGTAGCCTTTGCTCTCCATGTTGAGAATGAGGTTCTCGCCCATCACCGCGAGGCCGATGAGCCCGATGTCCGCTTTGGTCGCTTTCTTAGCCATGTGCTTTCCTTTCGAATGATTCGAGAAAATCGAATGAATCGATTGAATCGAGTCTCGAATCCGCCGAATCTTTCGATTCGCTCGATTCCTTCGCTATCGTTTTCTACACCCCGCTGTACGCGGAGAAGCCGCCGTCGATCGGCACGACCACGCCGGTCACAAAGCCGGCCGCCTGGTCCGAGACCAGCCACAGCAGCGCGCCGATCAGGTCGGCCGGCTCGCCGAAATGGCCCATCGGCGTGTGCGCCAGGATCTTCTCCGAGCGCGGGGTCATCGAGCCGTCCGGGTGTGTCAGCAGCGCGCGGTTCTGGTCGGTCAGGAAGAAACCCGGCGCGATCGCGTTGACGCGGATGCCCGCCTTGGCCATGTGCACCGCCATCCACTGCGTGAAGTTGCTGACCGCCGCCTTGGCCGCGCTGTAGGCCGGGATCTTGGTGAGCGGGCGGAAGGCGTTCATCGATGAGATGTTGATGATCACGCCCGAGCGGCCGAGCGCCATCTTTTTGGTGAAGGCCTGCGTGGGCAGCAGCGTGCCTAGGAAGTTCAGGTTGAAGACGAACTCGATGCCCTTGGGGTCGAGGTCGTAGAAGGTCACGAAATCGCGGTTCTCCTTCAGCAGGTCGTCGGGATTCAGGTACTCCATCGCCGTGGTGCCCTTGGGATGGTTGCCGCCCGCGCCGTTGATCAGGATCGCGACCGGACCGAGCGTCTTCTCGATCTCGGCGTTCGCCGCTTCCAGACTGGCCTTCTCAAGCGCGTTGCAGGCCACGGCCATCGCCTTGCCGCCCGCCGCCGTGATCTGGTCCACGACCTTCTGCGCGTTCTCCAGCTTGAGGTCGGCCACAGCCACCGCCGCGCCGCACTCGGCCAGGGCCTTGGCCATCGCGCCGCACAGCACGCCGCCGCCGCCGGTCACCACCGCCACCTTGCCGTTCAAATCCACCTTAAAGGGAACTGACATCTCTTTTTTCCTTTCGATTATTGGTCTGCACGCAGCAACGCCTGAATGATTGCCAGTGTTTCTGTTCTTAACGTTTCGGAGTTTCGCCTGAAAAACGACTCGAGGTCAAACCCGATTACCTGTTTGAAAAAAGTGAACGTTGATGACAACGAATCCCCGTCCAATATGCCGGTCAGCACGGCCATTTTGTCTTTTCGGTATCGATCAATGACGGTCTCGCTGACCTGCTGCGACAGAATCATGACCGCTGGAAGCAAACCCTCTTGGTAAGCGCTCATGCCAAACCGAAGGTCTGCGTTCTGACGTTTTGAGTCCGCGCTCTTATATCCTTGTCTGATCTCAAAAGCGACACCCTGTATTCGCTTAAGTTTTGCGGACGTCAACTCCACATACGGCCCAACAGCGGCCATCCAATCGACAAAAACTTGCCGCTGTGCACCCGATAAATCAGGGAACCAGACTTTTGCGTCGAGAATATGGACTCCGGTTTTCCCGTTTGGCTTTCGATATCGATAACTCCAAGTTGTTTCGTCTGCGGTCAATCCCAGAGAGTCCCGAATGATGGTTCTCAGGAGATGTTCTGTTCCAACGCCAATCTGTCTGTAGACAGAAGTCAGGCCTCCAGCCATCTTGTGTGCGGCATAGACAAGCGGATCATCCAAACCGATCCAGGCATAAAAAGGGTCGTTCCCGTACAAATTCTGGAATGCAGGCAAATCTACACCCTCAGATTTCGAATGCCCGAAAGCGGGGCGATACGACGAACAGATTCTGACCGGCGTCAGAAATGTTTCAACAAGGTCATGATCCGGTATCATGCAAATAGTGTCTCCTGAATGGCAAAGATCCTTTCATGCGACAATCCTTTTTGATGCGACACGGTAGCATCGAAAGAATGGGGCAGGACGGCCTCCAAATAGGCCGCAACCGATTTAGCCACATGATACCCCAGCACAGGCGGCACCGCATTGCCAATCAGTGTCAGGTTTCGTTGCGTGGTGTACGGGAAGACAAATTGGTCGGGAAATGTTTGCAGTCGAGCACACTCGCGAACCGTCAATCGCCGGTCAAGATGGTGGTGAAACTGGATTCGGCCGCGCGCATTCGCTCGGATACAGTATGCGACTTTATTCGGGTTATTTTTGTGGTCACCCTGCCCACCCCCTGATGACGCTTTCGTTGATACGAAAAATTGACTTTGGTTAGTGATTGTTTCGTCGGTAACAGCCTCTAAATCAGCAAGTGCTTCAGAAATGGTTATGTGTCGGTTCAAGGGTTCTGGTCGCACAGGGAAGCCGGGAAGATCGTCACGCACGCCAACAAAAAACAGACGGCGACGACTTTGCGGAATTCCGTAGTCGGGCGCGTACAGTTCCCAAAGATCAAAATGATAACCCTCGGCCTCAAATGCCTTGAGGATTGCTGTCAGATAGGTGCCGTCTTTTAAACGCGCGAGATGGGGGACGTTTTCTCCGACAACCAACTTGGGACGATGAACGCGCATATACTCGACGAGTACCTCATAAAGCTTTCCCCGTTTCCCATTGAATCCTGTTTTAGGGCCGGAGGAAGAAAAATCTTGGCAGGGAAACCCGCCGGTAAGAATGTCGGCGGCGGGGATTGTCGAAACGGGGATTTCTTTCAAATCAGCCAGACAGGCATAATCGCCGAGATTCAATTTGTGGCATTCGACAGCATCAGGCAAGAAGTCATACGCACCCAAAATATCGAAGGGAAGTGACGGATACTTATTCCCCAACACATTGAACCCGCCGGTGAAACTCAAATCCATTCCGCCGCAACCGGAAAAAAGCGAAACCAACGTGAAGTTCCCGGCTGTTCGTCGTCCGTCGCATAACGGATGCCGATATGCAGCCGTTGCCGGGTTTTCACGAAAGCCGAAACGATATTCGGGCTTGCTGCGTCTGGCTCTCAGCTTAGGCTTTTTGTCATTTCTTAGCATACCTGCTATTGAAACCGCTCCCGCACGGACCAGAGGCCGATCGCGGGGTTGCTGATGTAAAAGATTTCCTCGCCGTCGGGCATCACGTTGAGGCCGTCCTTCAAGGTCTCCGGATTGTAGCGCGCCATCATCGTCCGCACGTCGGCGTATGCGAAGCCCGCGCCCTCGATCTCCGCGCGCGTCAGATGCCCCGGCGCGTAGGTGATGGTGAAGCGGCCCTCCGACGAGCCGTGGATCAGGTGCGCCGCCGCGCCCAGGTTCTCCTGCAGGTCCGCGTTGGCCTTCACGGCCGTTAGCGTTTTCGGCGTGCCGAAGTAGCCGTACTTGCGGATCAGCGCGTCGATCTGGGCATCCTCGCCGAACTCCTTCACGCCCGGCGCGAGGATCAGCAGCTCGCCGCCGTCGGCCATGGCCATGCGCGTGCGGTAGACCGCCTTGTTGCCGAGCCAGGTGCTCTTGAACTCTGCGGGGTCGAGGTGGACCACGCACTTCTTGAAGGGCTTCGGCACCATCTCGAAGTTGACCTCGAGCGCGAGCGCCGCGGCGCGGTTGAAGACCTCGATGTCATCGCCGACATAGAGTCCGCGCACGGCCATGCCGCCGTCGTCGGCGCGGCCCACGACCGTCTGCACGTACACGGTCTGCGGCAGCAGGTGGCCGAAGTGGTCGGAACCGTAGTTGAAGAGCCGGCGCACCGGCGTGTCGGCGCGCCCCATGATGCGCTCCATGCCGTAGACCGCGCCCACGAAGTGGCTGCGGTTGATCGCCACGGCGCCGCCGGTGCCGACGAAAAGGTTCTTGTTGTAGTTGGCCATGCCGATCACCTCGTGCGGCACCACCTGGCCGATCGAGAGGATCAGGTCGAAGCCGCCCTCGACCAGCAGCCGGTTGACCTGCACCGGCCAATCGAAGTCCAGCCGGCCTTCGGTCACCTCGCGCACGTACTCCGGCGGCACGGTGCCCAGCGTCACCACGTCATTACGCCAGTCGTGGGGCTTGAACAGGTGGAGCGGCATCTCGCCGAACATCTCGCGGAGCTGCGCCTCGGTCATCGGCGAATGGGTGCCGAGCGCCGGCAGCACGGCGGCCAGCCGGTCGCCGTAATACTCCCGCACGTACTGGGTCAGCACGCCGGCCTGCGAATGGAAACGGGTGAAATCGGGCGGCAGCACCAACACGCGGTTGCGCGGCCCCAAGGCATCCAGCGCGGCGAACAGCGCCTGCTTCATCTGCGGCCGGTCGAGCGTTTCGCGCGCCGCGCCGCGAGCAACATACACCATGGCGAATCCTTCCTTAAAATTCAGCCATCAGTCTCGCACATCGCCCGCTTCAAATCAAGACAGGGGGAAATGGGTTTCTGGTTCCAGGTTTCGGGTTTCTGGTTCCAGGTTTCGGGTTCCGGGTTTCAGGCTTCAGATTCCATGCTTGAACGGTGGAAGGCAGATGAGGCGAGGAGTCGCGCGCGCCAACCTTGCGCCAGCGGATGGTCCGCGACCTGACCTTTCTGTCGCGCCAGAAGGTAGCTCTCTACATCGGCGCGCGATGCGACCAGCGCCG
>JAGOBZ010000091.1:0-2073 GCA_017999015.1 Kiritimatiellia bacterium | reverse complement strand
CGGTGGAAGGCAGATGAGGCGAGGAGTCGCGCGCGCCAACCTTGCGCCAGCGGATGGTCCGCGACCTGACCTTTCTGTCGCGCCAGAAGGTAGCTCTCTACATCGGCGCGCGATGCGACCAGCGCCGGATCGATGCCGTGCGCCTCGCAGGCGGCGCAAATGCTGGCGAGCAACCGGTCGGACGGTGCCCTGAGCGCACGCTTCTCGGCCAGTCCGAAGCCCGAAGGCTGCGGGCACGCCTCAGCAGGCAACGCCAGCCCGCGCGCCACGGCCGTAAGCAGCGCCTCCGTCGCGCTGTCCGGCATGCGGCGCGGGAAGTCCGGCAATGCGGCCAGCGCCGCGCGATCACGCGGACAGGCCTCGGCGAGCGCCACCAGTACCGTGTCGGGAAGGACATGCCCGCGCGGCCAGTCGCGCTGTCGCGCCTCCTCCTCGCGCCACGCCGCCGCCTCGCGCAGCACCGCGAGCGGCCGCGAATCGAGGCGCGACCCGCCCTTGACGCGTTGATACATCAGGCGCGGATCACGGTCGCCATACAGCGCGGCGTCATCCAGGCGCGCCAGTTCCTCACCCAGCCACATGCGCGGGAGGTCGCCGGCGCAGCGCGCCAGCAGCGCCGCGCGCAGAGGGATCAAATGGATCACATCCTCAGCCGCATACCGGAGCTGTCCTTCGCTCAAAGGACGGCGCAGCCAGTCGGAACGGGTCTCGGCTTTGGTCAGCTCGATGCCCAGCGCGTCGCGCAGCAGCGTCTGCAGGGAGCCGGTGGAGCTGAAACCGGCAAAGCCCGCCGCCACGCGCGTGTCGAACACAGTCTGCGGCATGGCACCGGTCGCGCGGGCCAGGATCGCGAGATCCTGCGGCGCGTCGTGCAGCAGCTTGGTGACGCCCCGCGCGGCCAGCACCGGCCCCAGTGCGCGCAGGTCGCGCAGCGCCACGGCATCGACCAGCCAGCAGCCGTCGTCCGCCGCAAGCTGCACCAGACCGAGCACCGGATAATAGGTCCGCTCCCAGAAGAATTCCGTGTCGACCGCCACCGCCTCCGCATCCAGCAGCCGCGCCGCCACGGATGCAAGATCGTCCGCCGTCGTGATCAGCTCCGCCCCGTATGCCATCGTTCCGCTGCCCATCAGTGCAGGCCCTCGCCGCTGAGCGGCGTGTCGCCGTCGCCAAAGACCTGCACGGACGAGACGGTCCTGAACGCAGTGTGGTCGGCGAACGACCAGACGATCTTTTTCGCGGGCGTGATCTCCATCAGATGCGGTGCCGTGCCGAATTTACCGTGGCCAAGCCAGTTGCTGACCAGCACATTCCCGTTCGGCAGCCTGTGGAATCCGGTCAGGAACTTGAACGGCTGCTCCGGCAGATCGGCGTTGCTGACCTGCCAGACAGTCTGGCCGCCGGGGTTCACTTCGATCAGGCAGGGCGTGCCGTTGTCGCCGCACGCGATCAAGGTGTTGCCGTTGGCCAGCCGCGTCGCGCTGTGCGGTCCGCCCGGCGTCTTGTACGTCCAGACCGCCGTGCCGTCGGCCGCATACTCCGCCACATAGCGCCCGCCGTAGTGGCACACCAGATAGTGGCCGTTGGCGAGCACCCGCGCGTTGCGGATGAAGGCATGCCCGCCTGTCTTCCCTACTGGCAACAGCGCGACCTCTTTCACGAATTTCCCGTCCGGCGCGATCTCGAGCAGGCGTCCGGAGGTACACTCGCCGACGAAGGTGTTGCCGTTGGCAAGACGCTGCACGGCAAAAATCTCAGACTGACTCCGATACTCGAATTTCACCGCACCGTCTTGGCCGACCTCCTTGACGCCGTGGCCGGTCGTGAAAAGGATCGAACCTCTTGGCAAGATCCATAGGTCATTGCTGTTCGGCGCCTTCTGTGTCCAGCTCACTGAACCGTCGGCCTCCACCACGCAGACTTTACCGCTCGTGTAATCCGCGGCGGCGAACCGTCGTCCCTTCATGAGCGGCGTGTCATCGGCCATGATGCCGACCGCCGCGAGCACGACACTTCCCCAAACGATCATTGGGGCGCGGCGGCAAACGGCATTCCGCGCGACACCGCCATTGG
>JAGOBZ010000090.1 GCA_017999015.1 Kiritimatiellia bacterium | reverse complement strand
TCCGGCTGGCTCCAATAAAAGGTGTACAGCGCCGTCCCGATGGCAAACGAGATAAATCCCGTCACCAGAAACGGCACATTCAGCCACAGGCTTCGGCCGGCCTCGCGAATATCGGAGGTCGTCATGTACCGCTGGATCACGCATTGGTCGCTGGTGTATGATATCAGGCATTCTATAAATCCGCCGATCAGCACCGCCCAGATCACCGGCTGCGAGAAATCAAAGCCGAGGTCAACCATCTTGAGTTTTCCCGCACGGCCCGCGATGTGGAAAACGCCGGACAACCCGCCCTCCGTCCCGTCGATCAACAGATAGAGCAGCAGCAGGGTCCCGCCCGCCAGCACGGCCGACTGCACCACGTCGCTCCAGATCACCGCCTCGATCCCGCCTGTGGCGCAGTACAGAATCGTCAGCAGACACACGATCACAATGCAGGTGTTGACATCCGCGCCCGTCGCGGCGGCGACGGCCAGGGCGGGCAGGTAGGCCACCACCGCCACGCGCGCCACCATGAACAGGATGAACGCCAGGCTCGCGAACAGCCGGCACGCGAGGTTGAACCTCCGCTCGAGATACTCGTAGGCGCAGGTCAGGTTCAGCTTGCGGAAGAAAGGCAGATAGCAGCCGATCACGATCGGCGGGATCAAAATGATGCAGAAACACTTGGGCGCGTATTGCCAGTTTGACATATAGGCCAGCGCGGGGACGGCGAGAAAGGAGATCGAGCTGGTCATCGCCGCGAAGATGCTGATGCCCGCCGCCCACCAGGGGATCCGCCCGCCGCCTTTGAAGAAATCGTCCGCGCTCTTCTTCTTGCGCATGAACCAGAGGCCCAGGCCTGCAAGCCCGAAAAAGTAGACAGCCATCACCGCCCAGTTCAGCGGGTGAAATTTCCGCTGCTGAACAAACCGCCCGACGGCGCAAACCGGCGCGCGGGCACCTGCCTCGTCTGCGTCGGATACGAGCAGCAGGCTCCCGTCCGAGCGCTTCGCCACCGCACAGCCGAGGGCCGACGAAAAAGGCGCCTCGCCCAACACGAACCAGCGGTCCGTCACCGTGTGGTACGCCAGCACGTTCCGGTGCCCGCGAATGCGTTCCGGCGACACGGGCGCTTCCGCGTTGAGCCCGCCGAAGAACAGGGCATGCTGATCGCCGCTCGTCACACAGCGCGCGCCGATCAACGGCCATGCCGCCGCCGGGGGCGCGGACGGCCCGTCCGCGGTCGGCACCGCCGGTGCGATCGCCCGCCAGACGCCCGCGCCAGCCGGCTGCGCGAGATCATAGGCATATCCATCCGTCAGCGCCACCCGTCCGCCGTCCGCGTGCCGGACATACCCGCCGATGACGTAAAGATATTTCCGTTTCTGGTCTCCGTTCTGCACAAAGGCCACCGCCTCGCTGCGGCCTTTCGGACCGGGCAACGGCGGCAGAGATGTCCAGCCTGACTGCGGCACATCCAGATCGAGTGTCCACACGTCGCCGGCCAGGTTATCCGCTGACTCGCCGCCCGCCACGTAGACGCGGTTGTCCCAGGCTGCGGCGGCCCCCCGCCGCACGCTGCAGGGGAGATCCGGCAAAGCCGTCTCCACCGCCAGTGCCCGCGTCGCGTCCCAGGTCAGCAGCAACGCGCGGGATTGATTCTCGCCGTCCGCGCGACCGGCGACACATACAATGCCGCGCGGCGTGGCGGCGGACATGCCATCGGTGAGCGGTTGGGACAATGTGCCCGCCCGGACCCAGTTTGTACGGCCCAGCGGCAAAGCGTAAATATCCGCGCACGCCTCTTTGTCGCCGCCCATGCCCAGCGGCGGGGCAGGATCGTCCGACCCTCGCGCCAGCAGCACGACCCCCTCATGCTCTCCGGCCACCGGCACGCCGGTGCAGTTCGCCGCGCGTCCGTCCTCCTGCGGCGGCAGCGGGAAGCTGGCCGACCACTCCAGTCCGACCGGCGGCGCACCCCACGCGCGCGTCAGCCACACCAGCGCCGCGGCGCCGACTATGATCCGCTCACGAATTAGCATGACCCGTCCCATCTCCGCGCTGAACCGAAGGCCCCGGCGTCTCCCAGCCGACACTCATCCGCCGACCGGCAGCCACTCGATCCCCTGGCGGGTGGCACGCAACCGCTTGGCGCGGACATTCGAGCCGGGACCTTCTTCATAGTAGACGATCAGGATGGTTCCGTCTTTCAGCGTCACCATGCTGGGATACGCGCCGAAGACTGTGTCAACCCCCACATTCGCGCTCCATGTCCGGCACTCGTCCAGGCTGTAGTGCAGACTTGTGTCGGGCAGCCGATGCGCCATGAGGATGATGTCACCCGGCGCGCGGTGCAGGTAATGGCAATGCCCGGGAAAAGCGAACTGCTTCGCAACCGACCAGCTTTCCCCGCCGTCCTTGCTGACCGACCACGCCGAGACGGTCGATCCGCGCAAAGCAGCGAAGAGGCTCCCGTCCTTGAGCTGGATCAGATCGGTCTCCGCGTCAAGACGCAGGCCGCCGGTCGGGATGTCGACCGGCGTGCGCCACGTCTTGCCGCCGTCTTCGCTGAAGGTCACCGCCCCCCAGGCCGCTTTTTCGTTTTCCGCGTAGAGCCCCAAGGCCAGCCGTCCATCCGCGAGTTCACGGATCGGCGACGAACAATAATACGCCTTGGTAATCAGACGCGGCTCGCTCTCCCACGTTTTGCCGTTGTCGCTGCTGGTCACGATGAAAGCGCCAAGCGATTCATATCCCGCCTGCCCGTCCGCGCGGGGCTTCAGCGTGAAGAACGTGCAGGCCAGGCGTCCGTCCTTGAGCCGGGCGACAGACGGATCGCGGTCATCGTACGGCCCGTCGAACAGGGTGAACGCCGCCGACCAGGTTTTGCCCTCGTCGTCGGAGAAACACCCGCTGAGACGACCGCCCTTCGGCAGCCGCGCGTCGGGCATGGCGATGTGGCCGTATCCGGCATAGCAGACCGCCAGCAACCGTCCGTCCGCCGTCCGGCACACGTCGGGGAAGGCCTCGTAGCCGCCCGCGCCCGCATCGGCAAAGACCGTGACCCAGCTCTGCGGCGAGACGTCGGCGGCAACCGGTGCGGGGGCCGCCTTAACTTCCTCCGCAACGCACCACGCCGCGCATGCCAGACCCAACACGAGTCCCCCGCACCGATTTCCCAAGACCCCTGACGGGGCACCCATCAACGCCATGTTGAACTCCTTTGCCGTACCCTGCTAGCGAACTTTCAACAGTGTGCCGGGCACCGGCTGCGGCAGACACTCGAACTGGACCAGCGCGTAATGCGCACAGCCGGTCTGCGCGGAATCCCCGGCGCCGAAAACCAACCGGTCGCCCCCGCCTTCGGCCCAAGGTATCGACAACGCCAGCGGCTCGCCGTCGCAGTGCAGGTTGGCCCGGGAATGCACGGGACTGTACTGCAGCGTGTAGGTGTGGTACACGCTGCCCCCGGGCACCGTGACCGCCGCCCCGCCGTTGCAACTGACCTGCGCATTGCCGGAAGCGTCGCTGCCGAACAGCAGGGTGTAGTTCCCGCTGCCCGCCACAATGGCGCACACGCCCCAGTCCGCGGCATCGTTGCTGCCAACCACCCGCATCCGCAGCGTCATGCGCCAACGGTTGGTGTTCACCCATGCGGCCTCCGCCGCCGAGAGCGCCGTCGAGTAATAGGCGAAAGCCGTGGCGCTGGCATCGTCGACCTTCCACGCGTCGACCGTCTCGCCGCCGACCGTCTCGGTGACCGGTCCCACCGCGACCGCGCCGGCGTCCCCTGCCTGCGTCCAGTTCTCGACCGGCAGGGCCGCGCTGACATTCGGGTCGAACTTGCCGATATGGCGGATCACGTAGGGCAGGTTGGTCACCGAGTAGTTGTCGAAAAGAGCATCGTGCGTTTCGGCCGCGCCGCTGTCCAGCCGGTTCTTGAAGAACCCCGGGCAGTTGTCCGCCACGGGATCACCCGGCGCGAACCCGTTGGCGGCCATCACCGGCTGGCCGTTGACCAGCACCTGCAGCCGGCTGCCGGAGAGGATCGCTTGGAAATCGAACGGCTCGCTGTCGCCCAGCCGACCGTCGCCGTCGGCATCGAACGGCAGCCCGTTGATGTTCGCGGGCAGCGAGCCAGCCGAGCCGTACACCCAAAAATCCGGCGACCCGGTGAACGGGTTCATGCCGTATTTGGTGTCTAGCGCGTTCTCGCGCACGAACAGCGCGCCCGCCGGGGTCATCAGCAGGGAAACCGAGCCCGCCATGTCGGCTTCGATATCGAGCCGGCTGCCCAAGGCGCGCCGCATGACCAACCCGCAGCCGTTCTTGACCGTCGCGCCGCTGCCGTCGACCTTGTTGAAGCGCATGCGCGCCGAAAATACGCCGCTTGGCCAGGAGGCCGAGGCCACCGCCAGGCAGGGGTCGCTGGTGCCGTCCCCGAGACGCAGCTCGCCGTTCTCGATCGAGGCGGCATTGACCGTGAAATTGTTTACCTTGAATTCGTGCCAGTCGGCACCGCCTGCCTCGGTGCTGCCCAGGCTGTCGTTCGCGACAGGACCGTCCGCGCGCGTGAAGGTGTCGGCAATCGGCTTGCCCGAGATCTTGACCGCCAGCGTGCCCGCGCCCGTGATCGCCGGGCAGTTGGCGGCCGTGTACAGGCCCGGCTCCAGATCGGTGCCGTTCACCGAAAGCCGCAGCACCGAGGCCGCGACGCCCTGTCCCAGTTCGATCAGGCCGGTGCCGGATACGTCCACGGACAGCAGCAGGTCGCCGCCCAGCATCAAGAACCTGCCGCCCGACACGCGCACCCAGTGATCGGCGCCGCCCGCGATTGAAACGGAGCTGCCCGCGACCGTCTCGAACACGCCGCCCGCGACACGCAGGGACCTGAACTTGACCGCCACGTTCTGAATGCTCATCGTCCCGCCCGCCACCGTCACGTCGTTGGCACCGTTCATCGTCCCCGCGACCTGCAGCGTACCGTTGCTGACAATAACCGGGCCGGTGAACGTGTGCGTCCCGCCGAGGATCAGGGTGTCGGAGCCCTCTTTGATCATACCGCCCGGGCCAGAGAGGTTGTAGAGACCACTCGTGTATGACGCCTGCTCGTCGGAGCAGAAGCGTGTCGGGCCGTTGATCCCCGACAACGTGAAGCTTCCGATGCCCCAGATCTCGTAGCCGGCGTTGAACGGGTAGACGCGGCCGCCGCCCAGGTTGAACGCGGATGTCCCGCTCGCGTCATAACCGCGGGCGAGAGAACCCAGCCACAGTTCGCCGCCCGTGAGATTGTAGACCCCCACAGCGCTGCCGCTGTTCTCGTTCGGCGTGACGTAAATCTGATTGGCACGCACCTTGCCGCCGCTCTGGTTAACGGTCCCCGAGCCGAAATAGGCAACGTTGAGTCGCTTGTTCGAAAGATTCAGCTCACCTCCCGAGATGGTATAGACGCTTTCCGAACCTGCCACGAAGCCGTTCAGGAACGGCTCGCTGGAGGAGGTCTGCGTCAGATTGATCGTGCCGCCCTCGTGCGCGATCACAGCACGCGCACCGCTGGCATTGCCGAAAATCACGTCTGTTGCGTTGCCCCCGACATAGGACGACCCAGCGCGCATCACGAACGCGGCGGCCGGCCCGGTATCCGACGCGAGAGTCCCTACCAATGTATCCGTGACCGGGTACTCGATCGAGCCCTCGTTCACCACACTGCCCTGAACGACAGCCAGAGAGACCTCGTAGGCCGAAGCCAACCTTCGCTTGATCACCAGCGAGCCGCGCCCGTCCTTGACCACGTCCACGGTCGGGATGAGATCCGCGTCGAACAGCAGTTGGGCACCCTCGCCGATCTGGATCTGGCTCGGAGCCGCAGTCGTCAGCGTGATCGACCGCGACCCCAACGCCGCGGTGTCGGACAGCAGCGTCAGCGTGTTGGTCGTACCGCTGAAGGCGGGGTTGTAGAGAATCGCCCCTACGGCGATGTTTTCCGCCACGTCGACGGTCCCCGTCGCGGCGGACAGATCGGCGGTATCGCCCGCCCCGGGGATCGTGCTGTCCGACCAGTTTGCGGGGCTCGTCCACTCCCCGCCCTTGCTGCTGAGCCATGTCCGCGTCACCGCCTGCACGGAACATGACACACCGATGACCACACCCATGAACCCTTTTGCATGCCTATTCATGTCGACCTCGCTTGACTGTTTCAACCGCCCGCCGGATCGCCCTGTCTTACGCGCAGCGAGTGAACTGCGCCCGCCTGCCTTAAACGCCGCCGAATTCTTCTCACTTCATATTTTTAACGTATCACACCCCTTTCAAGAAAACTTCAATGAAAACAAAACAAAATTTTAAATGAAATCCTGCCGCCCCGTTTGCATCCTTCCCCTTCTTTTTGGTAGCTTACCGCAACAAAGGTTTTTGGCGATGGTTTTTTATCACGACAAGACGCTGGATGTCATTTACCGCGACACCAGCCAGATGCGCGTGCTGAATCTGGCGGAGGCGGGCCTGCCGGAAGTGCCGGTCATCGCCTGCACCCGTTTCGATCACTATGTCGTGCCGTACGCCTTGCACCGGCACCCTGACTGCTTCGAGATCGGCCTCTGCCTGCGCGGCGCGCTGACTCTGGTGAGCCAAGGCGTGGAGAACCGCATCCTGCCCGGCGACCTGCTCGTCAACAAACCCGACGACGAGCACAGCCTGAAAACCATCCCCGCCGGAACAAAATACTACTGGATGATGTTCCGCGACCCTGAATCGTGCGAGACGTTCCTGCATCTCCCGCCCGGCGTGGCGCATGACCTCCACGCCAGACTGAACGCCTTGCCGAGCCGCATCACCGCCGACACCGCCAGGGTCAAGCAAGCCTTCGCCGACCTCTTCATTCACTACGACCGCCCCCCGGGGCCGTACCGCACCTTCTGTCTGACCGGCGCCTGCATCCATGTGCTGATGGCCTTGATCGACTGCGTGCCCCGCACGATCGTCCCCGTGCATGTGAAAGGCGTGGAGCCAATCATCGCCAGCATGCGCGCGCATCCCGAAAAAGACTACCCGCTCGACGAACTGGCCCGATCGGCCCGGCTCTCGCCCTCGCTCTTCACGGCGCGTTTCAAGCAGAACACCGGCCTGCCGCCCTCCCACTTCCTGATCGTCTGCCGCCTAGAGGAGGCCAAGCGCCGCCTGACCTCAACCGATATGCCGCTCACGCGCATCGCGCTCGATCTGGGCTTTTGTGCCCCGCAGCATTTTTCCACCTCTTTCAAACGCGCCTTCGGCCTCACGCCGCGCGCGTGGCGGGCGCAGAACCGGGCAAAGCCGGGAAGCGGAGGGTGATTTAGATAAGCGTAAGTTCTGCCATTAATTGCAGAACGTCAGCGACCACCGAACCCATGAATCGTAGGTGAACGAGGGTTCGGTGTGTCGCCGGGTTCGGGGTCAGCTAGGATGCCCACGTCAGATTAAGCCATAAAAAGACATTCTGCTTCACGAATTGCATGATTCTTTTTCGCGAATGGGGTGGGTTTCAAGATAGATGATGGCGGAGCGGCATTCTGACGGGAGTTTTCCGTCCGACCGTTGACGGGCGCGTGTTTTTTTTAATTGGCCCCGATACCCTGATCGTTTCTGTCGGCTGGCGTTCACACATGGCAACGAACGTCATTTCGCCGCAGAGGCAGAGGTTGGCGCCGCCGCGGACGCGGCGCCGATGCCGCGCGGCGGACAGCCGTTGAAGGCCGTTTCCATGCCGCTCGGGGAATCGGCCACGTTTTTGATGAGCGTGATCGTCTGCGCCTTGTCACCCAGCGTGATCGCGTTCGACACTAATCCTGTTGCACGCCGACGCGATAGAAACGTGTGCCGCTGGCTGACGGTCGGGCGTCGAGCACTTCCGTGCTTCCCGCCTCACCGAGTACGTTTGACACGAATGGAGTGAAGAAAATCGGATAGGTGAGCGCATCACAGCTCCCGACCCAATAGAGTTTGCCCGGTACACTCTGCCAGCGGACACGGAAATCGCCCGCACCGCCAGCCGGCGTAACATCCTCGAGCTGCAAGAGCGAAAGACCGTTAGTCGGCACCGTCCCGGCGATCCACTCCTCCCAGTTGTTCATGCCGTCGCCATCCGTGTCGCTGTAGTCGGCAGAGCCGTTCGTCGGCAACCCGTACTGCAACAGCCAGTCCGAAAACAGGCCGCCTTGCGTGGGCCCGGTGAATTGGTCAACCCAGCCGCAATCCTGCCCGACAGGATCAATGTCCGCACCGTCCTTGACATAGCGCCAGCGCAGCGTATGCATGCCCGCTGTCAACGCCTGCACTTTATGCAGCCAGCCGGTCTCGCCGGTAATGCGATCCGCCAGAACACCATCCACATAAAACTCGAGCCAGTCCCAGTCGGCTTCGGACGAGACGCGCCACCAGAATGACGCGTCGCCAGGTCCGCTAACCTGTGTTTCCAACCACGACGCCTCGCGATTATCGATGGCTCCGCTCTGCGCAGCGTCCACGCCGTCATGCGTGACCACGACACGACCCCTCCAATCAGCCGCCCCTGCGGTCGTCCACGCGACCGTTTCATTGTCCAACGCCTGGGGCAACCCGATGAGACGCTCCAACACGTCAATTGGATTGCTCTGGGCTTGATGCCCTGTTGGACTCTGGGCAATCAGCACGACATTCGAGCCGCATTCCGATACCGTCAGATTGCCGGTCCAGACACCATTCACGAAAGGCCCCGTCTCTTGGGGCGCTATGGGCACAAGGTCAATTCGATCAATTCTCATGGCAGGAACTGTGTTGGTGATTGTGCCAAACGGCGTGGTTCCAGACCATGTGAGCGGATCACCAAACCCACTGTCGGTCCGGTAATAAAGGCTCCGATTTGTTGACACGCTTGTGGACCAGCAATTTCCCGATGATGACCAGGTATTGTTATTGTAGCTAAAGTCCACAAGCAGATTGTCCGTCCCGTTGTAGACGAAAGGCGTTGTGAAGTCGAACTTGACCCAACCGGTTGATTGAATGGCCATGTTCGTCTGAAGTACAACGATCCAATCATTCGTTTCCCACCGTCTTGTGTCACTGCTATAACCGGACAGTAGCGTGTGTTTCAGCCGGATCGTCCAAGCGTTCATTGTTTGTCCGGGAGCATCACTTACGTAGAGGGAAAGGCTTGTCAGCAGACCGGACGCACCCAATTCACTGTTCAGGTAAATCACCTGCGTGCGCGCATCCTCGTAGAAGGTGTGCATGGGGAAGCCCCAGTCTGTCGTTCCGTCCAGAACGTCCTGCTGCGAAGCAATACCCTTTGGTGCATATAGTGAAACCGTACCCGTGAAGTTGGAATAGATACTGCCGGAGGGGTCAACGGCCTTAACCGTCACACCGAAAGGTTCACCGACGTATTGTGTTGAGGGGATCGGTGCCCACTCAAAATGATCGAGCACGCGCTCCAACACGGTCAGTTCCACTCCTCGCCTCTGCGACGCCGTGCTGGAGACATTGGAGAAAACCACGTTGTCCATATACTCGCCCGGCGACAACAGTCCTGTTTCCGCATTCAGAGAAACGGTCACCTGCACCGTTTGTCCCGCCGCAAGCGCTCCGCCGGCCGGCGACACGGCCACCCACGGCTGGCTGCCGGTCGCCGTCCATGCGAGCGCGACCGGTCCCGTGTTGCTTAGGGTATAAGTCACATCGGCAGGACTGAAGGGGCCTCCCGTGTAACCGCTAGACACGAAAGCATCCAAAGGTTGAACAGCAAGGTTGTCCTGCAGGATCACCATCGTGACCGGCACATTCGTGACGGGTGTGGCGCGGTCGTTACAACGGACACTGATCATCCCGTCGTAGATACCTGCGGCCAGCGTGCCCGCATTTGCCGTGACCGTGATGTTTGACCAAGCGCCCGGTGTCACGTTTCCACCCGTAACGGGGGATACGCTCAACCATGCGGGCGTATACGTAACAGCTTCCGCCAGA
>JAGOBZ010000089.1 GCA_017999015.1 Kiritimatiellia bacterium | reverse complement strand
CCCTGTTTCTGCTCAGCCGCCTTTTGCTCGGCGTCAACGGTCTCGTTGGTGCCGCTGCGGCGGAGCAGGCTGATGCCGTATTCACGGTAGGCGTCGGCCAGGCGGAAAGTGCCGACGACCAGCGCATGGCCGGGGCGTTCGCGCGCGGCGAGGCGTTCAACGTAAAACTCCAGCGTCTGGATCTCGTTGGTCGCCTGCCCCTCTTCCTTGTAGATCTGCGCCATGCGGTTGATGGCGTCGAAATAGTGGGTCGAGTTGGTGTAGATCTCGCTGATCTGGCGATAATACGTCATGGCGCCGACATAGTTCTTGGCGTTGAACTCACGTTCTCCGAAGCTCATCACGAGCTGGCCCGCGGCGTAGTGGGCAGGGTAATCGCGGAAGAAGAGCGCGTACGTCTGCCGCTTCTTGTCCTCCATGCGCAGCTCGCCGTAGCGCTCGCCGATGCGGCGCATCTGGTCGCCCGCCTCTTTCATCAGTTTGGGGTTGGCCGCAAAGCGTTCGGAAAGGTGGGCCGTCACGGTCTCGGCCATCAGCGCGGCTTCCGCATCCTTGTCGGCGGTCTCGATATAGCTGACGGCGAGGTCGCCCAAGGCCGGCACCGACTCCGGGGTCTCCGGGAACTGGTTGAGCACCAGCAGGTACTTCTCGACCGCCTCCTTGAACTGGTTCTGGCTGAAGACCAGCCGCGCGCCGGCGAACTGCATCTCGCGCACCTTGCGCATCTGCTCCTCGGTCACCGGCGTGCGCAGGTCGGCGTTGTAGCGAGCCTTGACGAACTTGCGCAGGATCTCGGAGCGCTCGCCGGCCTCGGAGGCCCATTGGCTCTCCGGGAAACGGATGAAGACGTTGATGAAGTGGTTGAAGGAGCCGTTCTGCTTGCGCTTGCCGGTCTGGGCATCCTTCTCGCCGACCAGCAGGTCCTTGATGCGCTCCTCGTCGGCCTTGTCCTTCTTGGCTTCGGCCATCGCCTCGTCCATCAGCAGCACCGCCAGCAGGTAGCGGCACTGCGGCATGGGGCTCATGCGCAGCATACCCTGCGAGCCGTCCGGGTCTTGCTCCCGCAGCGAATCGTGGATGGTCTTGAGCTGCGGCATGTAGTTTTCAACCAGCTCCTGCGCACCCTTGAGGTCGCCGCGCATCAGGAAGAGGTGCGCCTTCATCACGATCGCCTTGCCGAACCAGACGTCCTGCTTCCAGAGCAGCTTGTCGACATTGGTCTCGGCCTCTTTGCTCATCTTGTCCTTGTCCTCTTTCTTCTGGACATCGGGCAAGAGTTTGATCATCAGCTCGGCCATATCGGCGCGCACCTGCCGCTCGACCTCCTCCTCCAGCGGCACCTTGAAAAGGTTGCGGAAGGCCGCGAGCGCCTCGCGGTCTTTGCCCAGATAAAGCAGCATCTGCGCATACTTATAAGCCGAGTCGCGGTAAAAGGTGACCCACGCGCCCGCCGGCTTCTCGATTTTCTTGAAGAAGGCCAGATAGAGTTTGTCCGCGTCGGCATACTTGCCGAAGGCATAGTAGGCGTCGGCCTTGGCCAGCGTCAGCGCCCAGAACTCAACCCCGTTTTTATCGGGGATCGCGTCGATCACCTTCTGAACCTCGTCAAAACGCCCTTGGGAGAGCAGCCCCTTGGTCTCGCTGACCTTGAGCTTGGCCGCCGCCTCAGGGAAACGCTTCTTGGTCTCGGCGATCACCTCGTCGGCAATGTCCGGCATACGCAGTTGCTGCAGCAGCTCGATGTAACGCAGCTCCACATGCAACGCCTCGTCTTCGGCAGAGGCCTGCGCGAACGCGCCGCACAGCGGGATGACCACACTCAACAGCCCGACAAGCCTGCAGCCAAAAATCTTGGGGTGCTTCTCATTCATAGTAGAGGGTAGTTATACGGGAACTGCGCGCCGAGGTCAATTTCAAACCGTAAAAAAAAACCGTGGCGCAGACAGTTTGTTGTTGCAGTTCCCCCCGGTTTCATTTACCTTTTGACCATATGCGTAACCGTGTCATCCGTTAATCTTGAGGTTTTGCAATGGCTAAAGTGCTGCGTGTGTTGGTTGTCATTATTCTGGTTCTGAGTGCCGTGTCCCTGTTTTTCGCCATCAAGCTGTTCGAAAAACGGGAATTGTTGACCCGGCGCAACAGCGTGCTCGAGGAGCAGTTCATCAAGGTGGCCAAGACGATCGAGGCGACTGACGCCCCGGACGCGGATGCGCCGGGTGTCACGAAAGACATCTCCGAGGTGTCTGACCGCGAACTGACAAATCCCGAGAAACAGGCGATGCTGGAAGCCTACCCGATCAAGCTCGAACAGCAGAACCTGCCCACGCTCGATTTCGGAAACACCGAAAAACGCCTCCAGCTCCGCAGCTTCTTTGCGGTGGACGCCGAGGGCAACTACGTCCTTGACCCGGTGGACAACAAGCCCGCCACCAAAGGCCCCGGCACCATGCAGGAGCTGATGGACCAGCTCTTCGAGCGCGCCAAGGCCCAGCAGGCCTCGCTCAACAAGACGCGCGCTGAACTCACTAAGATGCGCGAGCAGTTCACCGGCTCGGTCGATGAGATCAACAGGCTCAAAACCGACGGCCGCGCCGCCAAGGTGGAGCTGAAAGGCGAAAAAGAGAAGGTCGCCGCCCTCACCACCGAAAAGGAAGAGCTGGAGACGCGCGTCACAAAGCTCAACGCCGAGAAGAAGGAGATTTCCGCCGAGCTCGCCGACGCCAAGAATTCAATCGAGACGCTGAACGAGGATAAGGTCACCCTGACCGAAGATCTCGCTAAATTGCGCGATCAGTTTGAAGAACTGAAAAAGAAGTGGGCCGGCAAGAGCTCCGCCCCCGGCGCCTCTATGCAGGATCAGGGCATGGCCACGACCGCCCCCTCCGCCGGCGACAAGGGCAAGATCATCGAGGCCAACGACGAACTGAAGTTCGCGATCATCGAACTCTCCGAGGACGCCATCGCCGAGCTGCTCGGCCCCGAGCGCCAGAACGCCTTGCCGCAGCTCGAGATGAATGTGCGCCGCACCGGACGTCAAAGCGCCGCCGGCGAGTTCGTCACGCGCATCAAGCTGCGCCAGGCCGTGCGCGGCAAGAACTTCGTGGTCGCCGACATCCTCAACGACTGGCAGCAGGCGCCGGTGGAGAAGGGCGATGTCGTTTTCTTCTAAGACGGGCTTGACCCGGGGCCTCTGCGCCCTGCTCGCGGTGATCGCCCTGCTCGGTCTCGCCGGCTGCATGGTCGACAACCCGAATGAGACCGATATGCCGTGGGCCGCGCCGGCAGGCTGGGAAGGGACCATGCCTCTGCCCGGCGGCTACATGGACCGCTACCAGTGAACACCGGCGCCAGGAGCCCGACTCCTGGCGCCTCGTTTTTTTCCTCCCCATGTACTACTTAGGCATCGACGTCGGCGGCTCCCACATCACGCTGGACCTGGTCGACACCCGAACCTTTGAGCTGCGCCCGCAGAGCACCCTCCGCACCGCGCTCGACACCCACCTCGCCCCCTCTGCCGTGCTGGCAGTCTTTGAACAGGCTATCTGCGCCTGCGCCGATCAGGCCGCCCCCGGCGACGTCCGGGGCGTCGGCCTCGCCATCCCGGGCCCTTTCGACTATCCGGCCGGCATCTGCCGCATCACCCCCCACCAGAACAAGTACGAGCAGTGCTTCGGCGTCAACTTCCGCCAGGCCCTCGGCCACGCCCTCGGCACCCCCGCCCGGCCGGTCGTCTTCAACAACGATGCCGCCTGCTTCGCCCTCGGCGAGTACTTCCGCGGCGGCGCCCAAGGCTTCAGCCGCCCGGTGGTCGTCACCCTCGGCACCGGCTTCGGCGCCTCGTTCCTCCATGAGGGACGCCCCCAGACCTGCGGCGACAACGTGCCGCCCGACGGCGAGCTCTGGCATGTGCCTTTCCGCGACGGCATCGCCGACGATTACTTTTCGACCCGCTGGCTGACCGGCGAGTGGCAGCGCCTGACCGGCACGCCCGTTGCGGGCGGCAAGGAGCTGGCCCACCTCGCGCTCAGCGGCCACGCCGACGCCCGCCGCATCTTCCGCAGCTTCGGCGAAAACCTCGCCGAATTCGTCGCGCCCTGGCTCGCCCGCTTCCGCGCCGACGCCTTTGTGATCGGCGGCAACCTCGCCCGCGACTGGGAACTGTTCGTGCCCGCGCTCCAGGCCGGCCTCGCCGCACGCCTCGCCGACGGCATCGCCGTCAAGCCGTGCGAGCTGGGCGAGCAGGCCCCCATCTACGGCGCCGCCCTCGCCCTCACCCTCGTCGACCCCGCCAGCGTCACGCCCGCGCCCCTGCCCGCCGGCTTCGCCGGCTTCGACGCCCTGCTCGCCCAAATCGCCGCGCAGCGCCGCGTGCGGCTCGACGGACCTGCTGACGCCCCCTGGCGCGATGTGACCGACGCCCTGGACCGCGCCCTGCGCGCCGCCGGCTCGCGCACCGTCTGGTATGCCGCCGGCGCCGCCTGCGGCACCGGCGGCCTCGACCCCGACGCCCTTGCCAACATCCGCCCGGACGCGCAGGCCGACCGCTGCGTCGTGACCGGCTGCGGCGCCGCCCAGGTGCCGTGGCCCGACGCCGCGACCCTGACGCTCGGGGCTTGAAGGAGGAGACCATGCGCATCTCGACGAACGCGACCGCCCTGGCCGCCGTACTCTCTCTCGCCGTTGCCGACCGAGCGCACGCCCAGACCGGCACCGCAGCCCGCCCGCCCAACATCGTCTTCATCCTCGCCGACGACCTCGGCATCGGCGACGTCGGCTGCTACAACCCCGCCTCGATGATCCGCACCCCGCACCTCGACCGGCTCGCCGCCCAGGGCATGCGCTTCACCGATGCCCACAGTCCCTCCTCGGTCTGCACCCCCACGCGCTACGGTATCCTCACAGGCCGCTACGCCTGGCGCACACGCCTGCAGCGCGGCGTGCTCTTCGGCCTCAGCGCCCCGCTGATCGCCCCCGGCCGCCCCACCGTCGCCTCGCTGCTCAAGGCCAAGGGCTACCACTCCGCCTGCTTCGGCAAGTGGCACCTCGGCCTCGGCTGGGCCGGCCAAACTACCGACGACCCCCTGCTCAAAGACGGCGCGGTGGATTATGCCAAGCCGCTCAGCGACTCCCCGCTCTCCCACGGCTTCGACACCTTTTTCGGCATCACCGGCTCGCTCGACATGGCCCCCTACGTCTACATCGAGAACGACCGCCTGACCGCCCTGCCCGCCCTGACCACCACCGAAGGCGGGCGCGCCGGCCCCACCGCGCCCGGCTTCTCCGCGCTGGACGTGCTGCCGGCCATCACCGCCAAGGCCGAAGCCTATATCGCCGCGCGCGCCCAGGCCGCGAAAGCCGGCACCCCCTTCTTCCTCTACCTGCCGCTCAACGCGCCCCACACGCCGGTCGTGCCGTCCGGCCCGTGGCGGCGCGACCACCCGCTCGGCCACTACGCCGGTTTTGTGGAACAGGTGGATGACACCGTCGGCCGCGTGCTGGCCGCGCTCGACCGCCACGGCCTCGCCGGGCAGACCCTCGTGATCGTCACCAGCGACAACGGCTACGCGCCGTACGTCGGCATCGTGACCGGCGACGACCGGCGCGCCGGCAAAGGCGGCGTCAAGGCGCTTGAGGCGCAGGGCCACCGGCCCAGCGCCGGCTACCGCGGCTATAAGAGCGAACTGTGGGAGGGCGGCCACCGCGTGCCGTTCCTGGCGCGCTGGCCCGGCACGGTCAAGCCCGGCACGGTCTGCGGCGGCCTGCTCGGCCTGCACGACCTCTTCGCCACAGTGGCTGAACTGACCGCCGCCGCCTATCCCGAGAACGCGGCTGAAGACAGCGTCAGCTTTCTGCCGCTGCTGCGCGGCGAAGAAGGACGGCGCAAAGATCTGGTCATGCACAGCGTCAACGGCCGTTTCGCCTTCCGTGAGGGCGCGTGGAAACTGGTTGCCTGGCGCGGGTCGGGCGGCTTCTCAGACAACCCGAAACGGCCCGACGGCACGCCCGCCCACGCCGGACTGCCCGAGGCGCAGCTCTACGACCTCGCCGCCGATCCCGCCGAGACGCGGAACTTGGCGGCCGAACAGCCCGACCGGGTGCGCCGCCTGCGGGCCGCGCTCGAAAAGGCTGTCGCGGCGGGCCGCACCACGCCTGGCGCACCGCAGACGAATGACGTTCCGGTCGCGATCGACAAGTGACGCCTCGCAATCAGCTATTTGGCCTCGATCACCATGCGTCAGTCTGCCACGGTTACTTTCGCGATGCGCGCAAGTTAAAAAGTCATTTTTTCTGACTCCCAATCCGGCCGCACAACCGCTATACTACCCCGCTGTTGGATTTTAGTTTGTAAGTTTCAATCACTCATGCGTTTCTTTCATGCACATTCCTCTTCCTAAAATCATTCAGGGCGGCATGGGCGTCGGCGTCTCCAACTGGCGCTTGGCCCAAGCTGTCGCCCGCCTCGGCCAGCTTGGCATCGTGTCCGGAACGGGTCTTGACCAAGTGCTGGCCCGACGTTTGCAGGAAGGCGACCTCGGCGGCGACGTGCGCCGCGCACTGGCCCATTTCCCCTTCCCGCAGATGGCGCAGCGGATTCTGAGAACGTTGTTCATCCCGGGCGGCAAGCAGCCAGAAGAGGCTTACAAGGCTGGCGAAAAACCGGCACTCAAGAACAGCCATTGGTTCGATGAACTATGCATCGTTTCCAACTTTGTGGAGGTCTTTCTTGCACGCGAGGGCCATTCCAATCCGGTCGGCATCAACTATCTTGAGAAAATCCAGTTCCCCCATCTGCCTTCGGCCTACGGCGCGATGCTCGCCGGCGCGGCCGTCGTGATCGTCGGCGCCGGCATCCCCGTAGAGTTCCCGGGCGTGTTGGACGCGCTGTCGCGCCACGAGGCCGCGACCTACACCATCCGCGTCCACGGCGCGACGCCTGAGACCGACTGTCAGCGCGTCTTCGATCCGGCCCTCTTCATTGAAGACGGTTGTACGCCGCCCCCCTTGCTGCGTCCGGATTTCCTGCCGATCATCTCTTCGGATTCGCTTGCCACCATGCTGCTGCGGCGCGCCAGCGGCAGCGTGGAGGGTTTTGTGATTGAAGGCCCGACGGCCGGCGGCCATAACGCGCCGCCGCGCGGTCCGTTGCAACTGACGTCTGACGGCCAGCCGATCTACGGCGCGCGCGATGTGGTCAAGTTGGAAGCCATGCGCAAGATCGGCATGCCGTTCTGGCTGGGCGGCGCCTACGGGTCACCCGAAGCCCTGCGCGCGGCACTCGCGGAGGGTGCCGCCGGCGTGCAGGTCGGTACGCCTTTCGCGCTCTGCGAAGAGTCTGGCCTGACGCCGGAGACGCGCCGCGCGTTGATCCGCCAGGCGCTGGCCGGCAACGGGAAGGTTTTTACCGATCCGCTCGCCTCGCCCACCGGTTTTCCTTTCAAGGTCGCACAGCTTGAGGGCACGCTTTCCGATCCGGCCGTCTATGCGGCCCGCCGCCGGGTCTGCGATCTGGGCTATCTGCTTGAGGCCTACCGCAAGGAAGACGGCTCGGTCGGCTACCGCTGTCCCTCTGAACCTGTGGCCGCATATGTCGCCAAGGGCGGCAAGGAGGCGGACACCGTGGGGCGCAAGTGCATCTGCAACGGGCTTTTTGGCGATATCGGCCTCGCGCAGGTGCGGCCCGACGGTGCCCGCGAGCCGGCGATTGTCACGCTGGGCGACGACGTGGCCAACATCGGGCGTTTCTGTTCGTTGGACAAGGTGGACTACACCGCCGCCGATGCCATCCGTGTGATTCTGGGATGAGACTTTCGCCTGTCGTGTCAGAAAGGCGCGGGCTCATCTTCGGCGGGCGGATCATTGTGGAGCTGTGGCGCGCCGAATGCTGACGGATTGCGCGGAATGCCGAACGCCACCAGACCCAGCGCCTGTTCGAGGACCGTGCCGAGCCCGAACGCTTCCACGCCGTTGAAGAGGATGCGCACACGGGTGGTCGCATCGGGTTCGCTCTTGGATCGGCGCGAGACGTCCAGCGCATAACCGGGGTAAGGTTCGGTCTGGCGCGTCAGGTTGATGAGCGTGGTCGACGTGCGGTTGTCGTGGTAGAGTCCCTTGCCGTCGGCGATTGTGGCGGCAGCCCCTTTCAGGACCAGCAGCAACTGGCTCAAGTCTGTGAAGTTGAGCTTGACCGTGACCCGGTTCTGCCAGTCAAACGTGGCGTGCTGACGGTTGCCCTGCTCGGCCGAACCGCTGGCCACGCTCTTCTGCTGCGCGAGCGTCATGAAGATCGCGCCGTCGCGTTCGCCGGTGGCCGGCACCACCTCCAGGCGCGCCGCGCTGCCGGTGCCTTTGCTGTTGGCGTGATAAAACGAAAGGCGCGGACGGTAAGCGCGCGGGGCGCCTGCGTCGGTCTCGGGGCGTGCAGCCGGTGTGAGCGGGATTGTCGCGGTGTTCATGTCAAACCTCCTTGTGTGATGCGTTTGTTGGTTTTCATGATCCGGTCATGAAAACAGCGTCACCTTAACACACGGGGAGGTCCGGGCTGTCGCCTGCCGGGCGACATTTTCACAGTCCGCTACACCAGGAGCAGCGGCTGATGGAAGGCGTAGAGCGCGTCATTGATGCGCAGGGGATCGTATTGGCCACGCTCCAGAAAAAACCGCACGATCAGATCGAAGGGCGCGCTGGTCGAGAGCGCGAACCCGGCCGAGGCGAGCAGCGCCTCGGTCTGGTCGGGCGTCAGGCGCAGCGCGAGCGCGAAAGCGATCACGGTTTGCTTTTTGGGCTGATAGGCTGGGTCACTGCGGATCTTTGAGAACAGTTTGCGGTCCACACAGGCCCGCTTGTAAACGTCGACCTCGCTGAGTCCGCTGGCGCGGATGAGTTGGAGCAGACGGCGCGAAAACGGGATGTCGGCACGAGAGAGATAGTCGGCCAATCCGGCAGGCGGCTCGCACACCTGCGCACAGGGCGCGTCCGGCGGCACGCCGAACCCGGCAAGGTAGGCGCGCAGGACATTCACGGTTTCCGCATCGAGGGCGGAAGGCCGGGGCACAGGCTCGAAGGGGTCTTCATCATGCATGACCGAGTCTGGTTCTCTATACAGACGACTAGCTGGATTACCGCGCGAAAAGACGCGCACCGAGCGCCGCCGCATGGCGTCCCTGCAGGCGTGCGGTTTCGAGTTCGAGCGGCGTGGGCTGCCGCGCACCGTCCGGACCTGCAAGGGTCGTGGCGCCGTAGGGCGAGCCCCCGCTGACCGCGTCGCCAGCATGCAGACCAGGCGCCGAGGGCGGCACCCCCACCACCAGCATGCCGAGGCCCAGCAGCACCGTGTGGAAGCTCAGCAACGTCGCCTCTTGGCCGCCGTGCTGGCTGTTGGTCGAGCCGAAAACGCTGCCCAGCTTGCCGATCAGAGCCCCGCGTGCCCACAGGCTGCCGGTCTGGTCAATGAACTGCTTCATTTGCGCGGCCATCATGCCGTAACGCGTCGGCGTGCCGAACAGGATCACATCGGCTTCTTCGAGCTGGTCCGCCCGCGCCACCGGAACATGCGCGAAACGGGCGCGCGCCTCCAGGGCACCGCTGGCCGCCAGCGCGTCCTCAGGCACCAGCTCTTTCACCTGCCACAACGAGACCTTGGCGTCCTGCACCTCGCCGGCGCCCGCCGCCACCGCCTCGGCCATCTGCCAGACATGGCCGTACATGCTGTAAAAAATGACCTGAACATTCATTTTCAACTCCTTATTCGAGACCCGAAAACGGTGTTTCCGCTCAAACACAACCGGATGATTTAATTATAAGTAGGCCTAGGTGAGATTGCAAGCGCAAACGTTCTTGCAAACGTAATCGGCTAGTGGCAGGGGAGTGCGAAGAGCATGCGTTTCTGGTGAAAAGGGGAGCAGGAAATCGGGAGCACGGGCTCATTTTGGAGCGCGGCGGCTTGCCGCCGCTTTGGAAAGCGGGAGCA
>JAGOBZ010000088.1 GCA_017999015.1 Kiritimatiellia bacterium | reverse complement strand
GTCCCACTCTTTCAGGACTTCGCCCTCGGTGCCTGGCTTGGCTCCTTTGTTGACGCGCTCCATGCGCACCTTGCCGAGGCCGTATTCGTCGCTGACCTCGAATTGCACGACCGGCGCGGCGTTGGGCGGCAGGACCGCTTTCGCGGCTGAAGGGATCATCAAGCGGATGCTGGGCGCACGGTCTTCAATGAGGGCAAAGCGCACCGGCACGCGCATCTCAAGGCCGAACGTGTCGCGCGCCGCGATTTGAAAGAGGGCGCCGTCCGTGATCACGATGTCTCCGGACCAATTGGCTTTGTCGGCGCCGGGCGTCAGCGTCAACGTCTCTTTGTCAAGAAGAACCTGAGCGGTCTCTGCCGGCCGGTTGCAGGCTATCTGAAAAGTGACTTTGGAACGAACCGGGATCGTGACCGAGTTTGTCAGCGCGTCGAATGTGAGAGGGGCCAGCGACGTGTAGCCGGGAGGCGTCACCGTGAGCCGCAGGGCGGAAAGCGCCAGAGGGGGCACAGTGTCGATCGTGTAGGTGTCGGTCGGATAGGCGTCGCCGACCTTAAACCTGTAGCGGAGCGAGGTGGCGATTTTTGAGACGCGGTAGGGGAACTCCTCCTCCGCGCCGGTGGCTTTGAACTGTCCGACCCGCACGGTCGAGCGTTTGTCGTCGGCCGGATAAAGATCCAAGTCCACGAACTGCCCGGCGCGGCCTGTGGCCTTGACCACCAGGTCGATGCCGGAGCCCTGCACGATGGTCTTGCTGGCCGGCGTCACCGCGAGGACCGTCGCGAAGGTCGGCGGCGAAAGCCGTGAAAAGGGGTTCAGCACGCGCTGCATGGCCACCGTCCAAGCGTTGCCGAGCACTAACGCCGGCACGGCCAGCAGCAGCGCTGCGGCCGCGACGGCGATCGCGCCGCGCTTACGCAAACGCCGGTTTTTGATCTCGTGCAGGGGCAGCGCGGAAAGTCCAGGCACGCCTTCATTCAGATAGGAACGTAGCCAAGAGGATTGCGAATGCTCGTTGGCAAAGAGCACGCGGTTGATGAGGTGGTTGTCGAGCTGCGGAAATTTCTTTTCAAGGAACGCCGCAACGGCGGCGGGCGAACGTTTGCGGTTGACCACGCGAACCCAGCAAACCAGCGCTGCAACTGCCAGCGCGATCAACGTGAGCGAGAGGGTCAGCCGCCCGTAGGTACGCGGGCGGAGCCACACATCGAGCACGGTTAACGCACCCCAAGCGGTCAACAAGAGGGCGAACGCCACGAGCAGGTGTTCAGTGGCGTGCCAGCGGTTGATTTTCCCGTTGATGCGGTGAAGTTCTTGGTCAAAACTCGACATGACCGGCTCCTTGTGATCACCCCTCTCGGGCCGCGAACCCAAGCAAACAGGTAACCGGTCATCACAATAGCAAAACAAACGTGGGCTGTAAATCCGAAGACCGTTCGGTCAAAACCATGTCTTTTCTTTTATCTGTTTTGACCGCGAAGAAGTGTCGGGCAATCTTTGTCGGTGCCGGTATATTTGAGGTGTCCACGATCTTGGCGACGGGCTTGTCGAGCGTGGTCACATAATCTCTTCAGAACACCGCCCCCTGATTTTTCTGATCAAAAAATCGGTGGTTACACCTCTTCCCGGCGTGACCTGCCGGTTCAATTATGGCATACTGCATCCGCGTCATTGAGGTCATTTAAAGGAATCTTATGGAATCGAAGAATACGCGCAAACGGGGTCGGGATTGCCGTGTCGAGATGAGTGTCGAGGGCTTGAAGGCGGATTTCGCATGGCATTTGCGGTATACCCAGGCTCGCACGCTGGAGATGGCGACGCCGCGCGATCTGTATAATGCTTTTGCCTACTGTGTGCGGGATCGTTTGATTGAACGTTGGATCGAGACCCGCGCGACCTATCACGGAGAGAATACGAAGTACGTCTACTATCTCTCGCTCGAATTTCTGATCGGCCGGTTGCTCGGCAACAATGTCATCAACATGAAAATGGATGAGTTGTGCCGCAAAGCGCTGGAGGACGAGGGAATCGACTGGAACTCACTGCGCGACTATGAGGTGGATGCAGGACTGGGAAATGGCGGCTTGGGACGGCTGGCCGCATGTTTCCTCGACTCGCTTTCCACACTGAATCTGGCGGCGATGGGCTACGGACTGCGCTACGACTACGGTATTTTCAAGCAGCGCATAGTTGACGGGCAACAGGTGGAGGAGCCGGATCACTGGCTGAAAGACGGCACGCCGTGGGAGGTCGCCCGGCCCGAGCACACCCAGATTGTCCACTTCGGCGGACGTGTGGAGTGCATCACCAACGGCCGCGCCGAATGGCGCTGGGTGGACACGGAGAAGGTGTTGGGCATGCCGTACGATCTGCCGATCGTGGGGTACAGTCAGGCCGTGAATATCCTGCGCCTCTGGTCGGCCAAAGCCGACGACGAGTTCCATCTTGATGATTTCAACAAAGGCTCTTACGTCGACGCGGTGGAAAACAAAGTGTTGGCCGAAAACCTGACCAAAGTCCTCTATCCGAATGACAACGTGTTGGCAGGCAAGGAGCTGCGTTTGCGTCAGCAGTACTTCTTTGTCGCCTGCTCGCTTCAGGATATTCTGCGCCGTTTTCGCCTGCGTAACAACGACTGGACGACGCTGCCCTCGAAAGCGTTTATCCAGCTCAACGAAACGCATCCGGCGCTAGTGATTCCCGAGTTGATGAGACTCCTGGTTGATCGCGAGGGGGTGGATTGGGATACGGCCTGGTCCATCACGCGGGCGTGCACGGGGTACACGAACCACACCATCCTGCCCGAGGCGCTGGAACGGTGGAGCGTGTCGATGATGGAGCGGCTGCTGCCGCGCCACATGCAGATCATTTATGAGATCAACGGCCGTTTCCTGCGTCAGGTGGCGGCAATGTGGCCGGGCGATGAAGCGCGTCTCGCGCGCATGAGCGTGATCGACGAGCATGGCGAGCGGTCGGTCCGTATGGCGAATCTCGCGATCATCGGCACCAGCGCCGTCAACGGTGTCGCCCAACTGCACACCACGATCTTGAAGGAGTCGCTGTTCAAGGATTTCTACGAGATGTATCCCACCCATTTCTCGAACAAGACGAACGGGATCACGCCCCGCCGCTGGTTGCTGAAGGCCAACCCGCAGCTTGCCGAGTTGATTACGGAAGCGATTGGCCCGGAGTGGGTTACCGAACTGGACCACCTGCGGAAGTTGGAGGCGTTTCTGGATGACAAGGCGTTCCTCAAGCGTTTTCGTGAGGTCAAGCAGGCAAACAAGGTGCGCTTGGCCGAGCATATCCGGTCGTCGGTCGGGGTTTCGGTGTCGCCGGAATCGATCTTCGATGTGCAGGTCAAGCGCCTGCATGAGTATAAGCGCCAGTTGCTGCTGGCTCTCTATATCATCGTGCTTTATAACCGCCTAGTGGCCGACCCGTCATACGACATGTTGCCGCGTACCTTCATTTTCGCCGCAAAGGCTGCCCCCGGCTACACCATGGCGAAGTTGATCATCCGGCTGATCCACGGTATTGCGGAAGTGGTCAACGGCAATCCCCGTATGAAGGATAACCTCAGCGTGGTCTTTCTGCCAGACTACCGCGTCTCCTTGGCCGAGCGGATTATTCCGGCCGCGAATGTCAGCGAGCAGATCTCGCTGGCGGGCACCGAGGCTTCAGGCACCGGCAACATGAAGATGATGTTGAACGGTGCGCTGACGCTCGGCACGCTCGACGGTGCCAACGTCGAGATCCATGAAGAGGTGGGCGACGAGAATATCTTCCTCTTCGGTCTGCGCGCAGAGGAGGTCAAGGCCCTGCGCCCGACCTATTCTTCACGCCAGATCTACCACACGGATCCGGAGATCCGGCAGGCGGTTGACATGATCCGGCGCAACGTGTTCTGCCTGCTCACACCGGGCTTGCTGGACCCGATCGTGCGCTCGCTGCTGGACTTCAACGACCATTACATGCTGCTCGCAGACCTGCGTGACTACATGGATACGCAAGACCGGGTAGAAGCCCTCTACCGCGAGCCTTTGCAGTGGGATCGCAAGGCGCTGGTGAACGTGGCGTGCGCGGGACGGTTCTCGTCGGATCGCACGATCCGTGAGTATGCGCGCGACATCTGGCATGTGTCGCCTGTCGATCTGTCGCACCTGCACGTTTAAGGGGAGGGTTGCGCATGGAGCGTGTGGCACTCGTGACCGGCGGCGCGCGCGGCATCGGCCTGGGCATCTCCGAGGCTTTGGCGCGCGAGGGCTATGCGCTGGCGGTGTGCGGCACGCGGTCTGCCGAGGCTGCCGCACCTCAGCTTGAAGCGGTGCGGCGGCACGGCGGCGAGATCCTCTACGTTCAAGCCGATGTTTCGCAAACGGCCGACCGGTCGCGGCTGCTCGATGCGGTGCGCGCCCGTTTCGGCGCGCTCCATGTGCTGGTCAACAATGCCGGTGTTGCGCCGCGGGTGCGCTCGGACCTGCTTGAGGCGAGTGAAGAGAGTTTCGGGCGCGTGATGCGGATCAACCTGCAAGGACCCTATTTCCTCACACAGGCGGCGGCTCGTTGGATGGTCGAGCAGCGCCGTGCGGATGCCTCGTTCTCAGGGTGCATCGTCAACATCGGTTCGGTCTCGGCTGAGGTGGCCTCGATCTCTCGCGGCGAGTATTGCGTCGCCAAAGCCGGGATGGCCATGATGACGCGCTTGTTTGCGAGCCGGCTGGGGCAGGACGGCGTGCCTGTGTACGAAGTGCGCCCCGGGATCATCCGCAGCGATATGACGGGGCCGGTCCAGGCCAAATATGACGCGCTCATCGCGGACAGCGACCTCTTGATCCAGAAACGCTGGGGCGAACCCGAGGATGTCGGGCGCGCCGTAGCGGTGCTGGCGCGCGGGGAGTTCCCGTATTCAACCGGCCAGATCGTGTATGTGGACGGAGGACTTTCCGTACAGCGGCTTTGAGCGAAGAACCATGAAACAGACGTGTTGCCATACGCTGGTGATCGGTTCAGGGGCGGCGGGGCTTCAGGCCGCAGTGCAGCTCCGGCGGCGTGGGATCGACACGCTGATCGTCACCGAGGGGCTGCGCACAGGCACGTCGATCAATACCGGCAGCGACAAGCAGACCTACTACAAGCTCGGATTGTGCGGTGCGGAACCGGACTCCGTTTTCGCCATGGCTGCCGCGTTGACGGCTGCGGGCGGCATGCACGGCGATCTGGCCGTGGCGGAAGCGGCCGGATCGGTGCAGGCCTTCGCGCATCTGGTAGCGCTCGGCGTGCCGTTCCCGCACGACGCCTACGGTCAGTTCCCGGGGTACAAGACCGATCATGATCCTGCGCGGCGCGCCACGTCGACGGGGCCTTATACATCGCGGGACATATGCGAGGCACTGCTGCGCGAAGTCCGGCGGCTGGGCGTGCCGATCCATGAGCGGCGCTCGGTGACATCGCTGCTGGTGAGTGGTTCCGGTGTGCGGCGGCGTGCCTGCGGGGCGCTTGCGTTGGATGCTGCCGGTGCCTGGCAGGCTTACCGCGCAGAGAATGTGGTGTTCGCGGTCGGCGGTTTCGGCGGGTTGTATGCGGCCAGCGCCTATCCCGCCTGTCAGCTCGGAGGTATCGGGCTGGCTTTCCGCGCGGGCGCGGCGGCGCGTAACCTGCCCGATTCCCAGTATGGGTTGGCGTCGATCCGGCCGCGTTGGAATGTTTCAGGGAGCTACATGCAGGTGGTGCCTCGGCTGATTTCCACAGCCGCCGACGGCCGCTCCGATGAGCGCGAGTTTCTGTTGGATGCGTGTGCCGATCCGTCGCAAGTATACAGCTTGTTGTTCCTGAAAGGCTATCAATGGCCTTTCGACGCGCGCAGGGCAGAGACGGGGTCTTCGTGGATCGACCGGCGGGTCTATGACGAGCGTGAGGTCAAGGGGCGCCGCGTGTTTCTTGACTTCCGCCGCAATCCCGCCGGTTTCCGATTTGATGCGCTTTCTGAAGAGGCGCGCAACTATTTGACGCGCTCGGGCGCGACAGGGCGCACGCCGTTCGTCCGTCTGCGGAAGCTGAATCCCTGCGCGGGCGCCTTTTATGGCGAGCGTGGAGTGGACTTGGCCCGGCAGCCGTTGGAAATCGCGCTCTGCGCGCAGCATAATAATGGCGGGCTGGCTGCCTCGCTCTGCTGGGAATCGGTCAATCTGGCGCATTTTTTCCCGGTGGGTGAAGTCAACGGTTCGCACGGCGTGGGACGCCCCGGCGGCGCGGCGCTCAATGCGGGACAGGTCGGCGGGATGCGGGCGGCGGAGGCTATCGCCGCGCGTTATGCCGGCTCGACCCTGAACGACGAAGCCTTTGGGGCAGCCTTGGCTCTCGCGTACGATGAGGATCGCGAATATGATGTGCGTTGCCGTCAATCACGGTGGGCATGGCGAGCATGCCGGAGCGAGTTTCAGCAGCGCATGAGCCGTTATGGCGCACACTTGCGCCAGGCGTCGGTGCTGGAGCGGGTCACGTCGGAGGCGCAGGCCCAAGTGCGGCGGCTTGAACGCGAGGGTTGTCAGGCGGGTTGCCCGTCGGAACGGATCAGGGCGTTTGAAAACCGTCAGCTCTGCGCGGCGCATGCGGTTTATCTTTCGGCGCTGGCGTTCAGCGTCCGCTCAGGCGTGGGCAGCCGGGGTTCTTCGCTGGTGGTGGACGAGCGGGGCGCGGTGATGCCGGAGGAGCCTGCCTTTCGCGCACAGGTGCTGGAAACCCGTTGCGGCAATGGACGCGGTTGTAAACACCGCTGGCGCGCGTGCAGGCCGTTGCCCCCCGAAGACTTTTGGTTCGAGACGGTGTGGGAGGCGTTTCGGAGGCGTCAGCGAAACGTAATCGGCTAGTGGCAGGGAGACGCGAAGTCCATGCGTTTCTGATGAAAAGAGGGGCAGACAAGTCGGGAGCGCGGACTCATTTTGGAGCGCGGCGGCTTGCCGCCGCTTTGGAAAGCGGGAGCAGGCTCCCGCACTCCACAAACCGGTCGCAGCCCGTCGTCCGTCTTCCCGCCTCCGCTGCTCCCCGATCACCGTGCTTGCCGATCTGGAGCGGGTTCGCTACACTGGCGGGCATCTATTCAAGTTGCTTATGGAGGCTGGCGCACGATGAGTATCACACGCAGAGAAATGGTCAGGCGGTTGGGATTTGGCGGCACGGCGGCGGGGCTTGGACTGTTGTCGGGACGCGGCTTTGCCGATGAGACGGATGGCGACCCCGCGTATGCGGGATTCGCACGGAATATCCGCGTGACAGGACCCACGCTGCAGGATGTGCCTTCGGCACGTTTAGAAGGCGGCAAGGTCATTCAGCCGGCGCGCGAATTGCCGATCTTTCACATGGCAGATGTCGCGGTGGTGGGGGGCGGTGCGGCCGGTTTCGGTGCGGCTGTCGCAGCAGCGCGGGCCGGTGCCAAAGTGGCCTTGATTGAACGCTACGGCAGTCTGGGCGGCCTATTCACCAACGGCATGGTTCTGATCATCATCGGAACGGGCGTTAAAGAGGACGGCCAGTTCAAGCTGGTGACGCGCGGTGTCTGCGAGGAGTTTATGCGCCGCTTGGAAGCCATGGGCGAAGGTGCGATCACCAAACTGGAGCCGAATATCGGGCAACCGACTGCGGATCCTGAGGCTGCTAAGGTCCTGATGGATGACATGGTCCAAGAGGCGAAGGTTGATGTCTTTTTCCATGCTTGGGGCGTAGACGTCATCCAGAGCGGCCAGTCTGTGCAGGGCGTGGTTTTCGAGAGCAAGCAGGGGCGTCAGGCCGTGCTGGCCAAAGTGGTGGTGGACGCATCGGGAGACGGCGATGTCTTCTTTCAGGCCGGAGAGAGCTATACCCAGATTTCCCATGCGTTGGGCTTTGTGCATCGCCTCGGGAATGTCGACCGGATTGACAGGACGAAAGCGCCGAAAGACACGAAACTGAATCTCGGCGGGGGAGAGCCCCTTAAATCAATGCGTTGGGTGAACAGCTTGGGCAGCAAAGGCAACGGGCTCGACATCAAAGACCTGACCCGGGCCGAGATGATGCACCGCAAATCGGCCTGGAACTATACGCAACGTATCCGTAAGACCCCTGGCTATGAAGACGTTTATCTGGCGCAGACGACGTCGCAACTCGGCGTTCGTGCCACGCGCCTGATGAATGGCGTGGCGCGCATCGATAAAAAGAGCGCAGCGGCGCGCACGACCTATCCGGATACGGTGGCGGTGTCCGGGCATGACGGGTTGCGCCTGCCGGAGTTTCAGATTCCGTACGGTGCGCTGTTGCCTAAGACGGTCGACAATGTGATTGCGGCTGGCCGCTGCATCTCGTGTGCGCCGGATCTGATTGATCGCGTGCGTCTGATCCCGGTGTGTGTGGTGACCGGGCAGGCGGCCGGTGTCGCGGCCGCGCTGGCGGCCAAGGCCGGGGTTCGTCCGCGCGATCTGCCTGTAGCCGAGATTCAGAAGGTTCTGCGCGAGCAGGGCGCGTATCTCGGGTAGTCTTGCCGTAGTCAATAGGATGATGACAGAAGCGCCAGCATGCGTTTGACGCGCGCTGGTTCTTCTTTGTTCCCCGATGCATAGAACGTGACACGCGGAGAAGTGCCGCGGACATCGGGAACCGCCTGTGCGCGCATCGGTTTGAGCACGCGCTCTAACTGGCTTACCGTCCCCTGGTTGCCGTCGAGCAGCCGGATATCCGGCCCCGCACAGTCTTGAATCAAACTGCGGAAAAACAGGAAATGGGTGCAGCCAAGCACGACCGATTCGTACTCGCTCCACCGCACATCAGCCAGATGGCCGGCAAGATAGTCGCGGACGTCGCGTGAGTCAAAGTCAAAAGCCTCAGCGAACGGGATCAACCGGTCCAGCGCGCGGCGCACGACCCGATGCCCCTGTCCCAGATTGGCGATGAGTGTTTCGAGCTTGCTCTCCCGCAACGTCAATGACGTGGCGAAAACCATGATCTTCTTGCCCGTGCTCTGCATGAGTGCGGGTTTGACGGCCGGTTCCATGCCAATCACCGGGAACGGATAACGCTCGCGCAGGGTTTGAACCGCGACCGCTGTCGCAGTGTTACAGGCGAGGACCAATGCGTGAATCCGCTGCTCCGCAAGAAAGTCAGCGGCTGCGAGGACGTGTGCAGCGACATCGGCCTTGGGCTTGACCCCGTACGGCGCATGCAGCGTGTCGGCATAATAGACGAACACATCCGTCGGCAGCACAGCGAGCGCCTGGCGCAGGACCGTGAGCCCGCCGATGCCGGAATCAAAAAACCCGATGCGCAAAGAAATGATCCTTTTTCAACTGCCGGTCGAACACACTGCGGGGCATGGCCGCTAGACATTAAATAGAAAGTGCATGACATCACCGTCCTGCACGACATACTCCTTGCCCTCGACACGCATGACGCCGGCGGCTTTGGCGCCGGCCTCGCCGTTCAGCCGAACGTAGTCATCGAAGGCAATCACCTCGGCCCGGATAAACCCGCGCTCGAAATCAGTGTGGATGACACCCGCACATTGCGGAGCGGTCCACCCCCGACGGAAGGTCCAAGCACGTACTTCTTTGGGGCCGGCTGTAAAGTAGCTCGCAAGGCCCAAAGTGTGGTAGGCGATTCGGATTGTTTGATCGAGGCCGCTCTCCTTCAATCCGTATGACGCCAGGAAATCATCGCGTTCGGCGTCGGTCAAACCTGCCAACTCTGCCTCCATTTTGGCGGATATCACGACGACATCGCATCCTTTTGCAGCCGCATGCGCCTTAACGCGGGCGACTTGGTCGCTGCTGCCGTCGAGTTCGGTCTCGCCAACGTTGGCGCAGTAGATTACCGGTTTGTCGGTCAGGAACTGGAGTTCAGTCAGCGTAATACCCAACGCGTCACCTTCGGCGCGCGGGAAAGTCCGGACCGGATGCCCCTCATTGAGATGCTTCATGAGCAACTCCATCGCCTCAACCTCTTTACGAAGCTCTTTATCGGCACGGGCCTGGCGCGAGATGCGGTCGATGCGTTTCTCAAGCGATTGCATGTCGGCGAGTACCAGTTCGGTCTCGATGATTTCGATGTCTCTTACCG
>JAGOBZ010000087.1 GCA_017999015.1 Kiritimatiellia bacterium | reverse complement strand
CGTGAGTGCCTGGGCTCTACCGGCATCGGCGACGGGATCGCGATCCCGCACGTGCGCAATCCGTTGGTACTGCACGTGACGCAGCCGACGATCACGCTCTGTTTTCTGGCCTCGCCGATAGACTTCCATGCGCTGGACGGTAAGCCGGTGAACACCCTCTTCACGTTGATCAGCCCCACAGTGAAGACGCATCTCCACCTGTTGTCGTGGTTGAGTTACGCGTTGCGCAATCCCGCTTTCAAAGAGGCGATCAAACGGCAGGCGCCGCGCGACGAGCTGATGCTAAGGCTGGCGGCGGCTGAAGCCGCAGTCGACCGCTGAGCGGATTTCACCGAAAGGAAAGCCGGTGTTTCTGATCCTCATTCTGCTGGCCATTGCCATGTCGGCCATGAGCGGCCTGCCCGGTCTTGTGCTGGGGCGGTCGAGCCGTGGCGGCGAACGAATTGCCGCTGCAGGCATGGCGGTGGCCGCATGTGCGGGACTGGCCGGTGCGGCAGGCGGGTTCTTGAGGAACGGCGTTGAAACATTCGCGTTGAAGTGGCCGGCTGTCGGCGGCGGAAGCGTGGGGCTCGATGCGTTGAGCGCGTTCTTTCTGGTTCCGGTTTTTCTGATCGGCGGCTTGGGCCCGATCTATGGACTCGGCTATTGGCCGCACCGCCGTCATCCCGCAAATGGTCGCCGCCTGCGGCTCTTTTGGGGCACACTGGTCGCGGGCATGGCGCTGTTGGTGATTGCCCGCCACGCGCTGATCTTTCTGCTGGGCTGGGAGATCATGGCACTTTCAGCCTTCTTTTTGGTTGCGACCGAAGAGCACCGCCCTGCGAGCAGGCAGGCGGGCTGGATCTATTTGATTTCAACCCATGTGAGCACGCTGGCGCTGTTCGCGCTTTTCGCGGTGTGGCGACAGGCCACCGGTGCGTTTGCCATGGAACCGGCTGCGCCGCAGACGTTGGAGCCAGGAACGACGAGCCTCTGCGTGGGCCTGGCTTTGGCGGGGTTCGGCGTCAAGGCCGGTGTGATGCCGTTGCATTTTTGGCTGCCCGGCGCACACGCCAATGCGCCCAGCCATGTCTCGGCGATCATGTCGGGCGTCGTCATCAAAACCGGCATTTACGGTATGGTCAGGTGGTGCGCGTTGTTGCCGGATGCGCCGCTCGCGTGGGGTGCGCTGGTGCTGCTGTTGGGCGCTTTGAGCAGCGTGCTCGGCGTGTTGTTCGCCATCGGGCAACATGACCTCAAACGTCTTCTGGCCTATCACAGTGTTGAGAACATCGGTATCATTCTGATGGGTTTCGGTGTCGCGCTGCTGGGACGGGCTCTGCAGCGTCCTGAATGGGTGGCACTGGGTTTCGGTGCCTGCCTGTTGCATGTGTGGAACCACAGTTTATTCAAGTCGCTGCTCTTTTTCTGCGCCGGCGCGGTGACGCATGCGGCCCGCACGCGCCAGATGGACCGGATGGGCGGCCTCGCCAAGCGGATGCCATGGACGGCCTTTGCTTTTTTAGTTGGCGCCGTGGCGATTTGCGGGTTGCCTCCCCTCAATGGCTTCGTCAGTGAATGGCTGCTGTATCTCGGCCTGCTGAAGGGAGCGAACGGCACGTCGGGCGGAGCGTTTGCCGCTTTGATCGGGGTGCCGGCGCTGGCGATGACCGGTGCGCTGGCGCTGGCGTGCTTTGTGAAGGTCACGGGGACGGTTTTTCTCGGTTCGCCGCGCACGCGGCCGGCCGGCGCGGCGCGCGAGGTGTCACGCTGCGAACGCGTGCCGATGGCTGTGTTGGTTGCCGGCTGCGTGTTCATCGGGGTGTGCCCTTCGGTGGTGGCGCCCGCGCTGGATGACGCCGCCGGCTGCTGGCTGCAGGGATCCGGCGTCGTCGTGACGCCCGTCGCGCAAGCGGTGCCGTTGGGCGTGATTCCGTTGCTCGCCCTGCTGTTGCTCGCCTGTGCGGCAGGAATCGCCTGGCGGATGCGGATATGGACGGCGGTTGTGGCGGCCCGCCGCAGCCTCACGTGGGATTGCGGCTATGCGCGCCCGGACGCGCGCATGCAATATACGGCGGGATCGTTCGCGCGCGTGCTGGTGTTGCTTTTCCGCGGGGTGTTAAGGCCGGACGAGCAACGTCCGCGGGTGGAGAGGCTCTTTCCGGTGCCGACGCACGCGCACAGCCATGTCGACGAAGCCGTGCTGGACCGGGTCTTGGTGCCGGCGGGAAGAAAGCTCGAAGAGGGCTTTGCCTGGTTTCACCGTTTTCACCGCGGCCTGACGCAGCACTATGTCCTGTATGTGCTCGCGATGCTGCTGATTTTTATGTGCACGCTGTTTCCGTTCAGACACATGTTCACAGTCTGGCTGAAACGGTAAGTGGAAAGATTGTATGGCTGCGATGAATGGTATGGTTGCGGTTCTGGTTGCTGCCCTGCTCATGGGGATGAGTGGTGTCGCGGGCTATCTGTTCCCGTCGCGCTCCGCCTATGGACAGCGCGTGGCCGCTGTGCTGTTGACGTGTGGCAGTGCGGTTGGCCTGTCGGCATGCCTGTTGTCGTTCGCGGGCCATTGGAGGATGACGCCTTGCGTGTCGGAAGCCGCATGGGCACTGCCGGGCTGCCGGTTTGCGGTGGGTGTGGATGCGCTTTCGGCGGTCTTTCTGGTGCCGGTGTTCGTGTTGCCTGCATTGGGCGCTTGGTACGGGCTGGGCTATTGGCGTGCGGCGTCACATCCTGCGAACGCCCGCCGACTGGGGGCGGCCTACGGTGTGCTGGCCGGGGCGATGGCGCTGGTCGTGATCGCCCGCGACGGCGTCCTTTTTTTGATCGCGTGGGAAATCATGGCGCTTGCGGCGTATTTTGCGGCCACCGTGGAGGACGATCGCAAGGAGGTGCGGCGCGCGGGCTGGATTTATCTGGTGGCGACGCATGCGGGCACGCTGTGCTTGTTGGCGTTTTTCGCAGGCTGGCGTCGTGCAACCGGCAGCTTTCTGCTGGACGCCGCGCCCGGGATGCAGGCGGCGCCGGCCGGCCCGCTGTTCGTGTTGGCCTTGGTCGGATTCGGGTTCAAAGCCGGACTGATGCCTGCGCATGTATGGCTGCCGGGGGCCCACGCCAATGCGCCGAGCCACGTGTCCGCAGTGATGTCCGGTGTGATGCTGAAAATGGGTGTTTATGGCATTGTGCGCGCCGTGGCGTTGCTGCCGGTCGGCGAGGTGTGGTGGGGTGGCGCGCTGCTGGCGGTCGGGGCGGTCTCTTGCGTGGGAGGCATTGCCTTTGCGATCGGACAGCGCGACGTGAAACGCCTGTTGGCCTACAGCAGCATTGAAAACATCGGGATCATCGCATTGGGCTTGGGGTTGGCGCTGACGGGGCGCGCGGAGGGGCGCGGCGACTGGGTCGCGTTGGGGCTATGCGGAGCCCTGCTGCATGTGTGGAATCACGGGCTGTTCAAAGGGTTGCTTTTCTTGAACGCCGGGGCTTTGATCCACGCGGCCGGAACACGCGACATGGAGGCCATGGGCGGTCTCGGCAAACGCGCGCCGCGCATGATGGCGCTTTTTGCGGTCGGGGCCGTCTCGATCTGCGCGTTGCCGCCGTTCAACGGATTCGTCGGCGAGTGGCTGCTTTACGCCGGTTTCTTCCGCGCCGCTGCGGAGGGGGCAGGAGAGCTGCCGGCTGTGTCGCTGGCAGCCGTGGCGCTGGCGATGACCGGTGCGCTGGCTGTAGCCTGCTTTGTCAATATGTTGGGCAGGGTCTATCTGGGGGCGCCGCGCAGCGAAACCTGCCGGCATATGCATGAACCCGGTGCCGCGATGTTCTGGCCGATGGTGCTGCTGGCCGTCGGATGTGCCGGGGTGGGACTTTTCCCTGCAGCGGTGATGATGCCGTTGGAGGCCGCGGCCGCACAGTGGGGGAGTGACGGCGTGGCGTTGCCCGGCATGGCGCACGCCTTGCCTTTCAGCCGCCTGGCTACGGCATCCTGCGCACTGGCCCTACTGGCCGCGGCACTCGCTTTTCTGCTGAATCGCGCGGCACGCGCGCGCGGCGTGCGGGTCGGCCTGACTTGGGATTGCGGCTATGCGCGGCCGACCGCTCGCATGCAGTACAGCGCGTCTTCGTTCGGCGACAGTGTGGTGAACCTTGCCGCGTTTCTCCTGTGGCCGCGGCGCTGCCGGACCGCCTTGCGCGGTCTTTTCCCGCGCGCTTCATCGTTCAAAGGCCTTGTGCCGGACACGATCTTGGATCGGTTGCTGCTGCCTGCCTTCCGTGCGGCCGACCGTTTTCTGCCGCGCCTGCGCGTCATGCAGCAGGGGCGCACGCACGTTTACGTCTTTTATATTCTGGCCATCATGATCGTGTTGCTCCTGTGGGGCGGCACGGGGAGTCACTGACAATGTTCGAAACCTTGTTTCATATCGCGGTGCTGCTGTTGGCGCCGCCGCTCTTGCCGGGCGTGATCGCCAAAACCAAGGCATGGTTTGCGGGACGCGACGGGCCGCCGTTGCTCCAGCCTTACTATGACATTGCCAAGTGCCTGCGGCGCGGTTGGGTGATCAGCGAAACCACCACCTGGATTTTTTGGGCCGGACCGGTCGTCACGCTGGCTGCGACTCTGTTGGCAGGCCTGATGGTGCCGCTGGGCCGGGCGGATGCGCCGATCGCTTTCACGGGCGACCTGATCCTTTTTGCCTATCTTTTCGGGCTGGCCCGTTTTTTCACCACGTCGGCCGCGCTGGACACCGGTTCGGCGTTTGAAGGGATGGGGGCCGCGCGCGAGGTGACCTTTGCCTGCCTGTCTGAGCCTGCGCTATTCTTCGCCTTTCTGGTTCTGGCCAAAATCTCGGGAGCGTTTTCGTTGACGCCGATGTTGCACGCGCCGGCAACCGCTTTTTCTGCAGGAATCGCCGCGCCGCTGATGTTAATCCTCATCGGTCTGTTCATTGTGCTGCTGGCAGAGACTTGCCGCATTCCGGTCGATGATCCCAATACGCATCTGGAACTGACGATGATTCACGAGGCGATGGTCCTCGATCATAGCGGGCCACTTTTCGGCATCATTCTCTACGCTGCTGCGATGAAGATGCTGGTGCTCGGCACGGTGGTGCTGCAGGTGCTGGTGCCTTTCCTGCCAGGGCGCGAGATGTTGCGGGGACCGCTCTTCCTGATTCTGCTGATGGCCCTGGCGGTGGTGATCGGCGTGGTGGAATCCGTGATGGCACGTCTAAAAATGCGGCATGTGCCTTATCTGCTGGTCGGTGCGATGCTCTTTTGCGGTTTCGGTTTCATTCTTCTAATCAGGTGATCGATGTCAAACTTGCTTAATTCGTTGTTGGTGATAGTCCTGATGTTGAACCTCTTTGCGCTGGGGACCAGCCGGATTGCCTCTGTGATCCGTACGGTCGCGATGCAGGGGGCCTTGCTGGGCGCACTGCCGTTGCTGTTGCACGGACATGCGTCAAGCGGTGCGGTGCTGGCCGCCGCGCTGACGATCGCGCTGAAAGGCGTGGTGATACCCGGCATGATGACCCGTGCGTTGCGCGACGTTAAGATCAAGCGTGAGGTCGAACCGTTGATCGGCTTTCAAGCATCGGTGATTTTGGGGGCGCTGGGAACCGTCTGCGCGCTGTTGTTTGCCGGCCGGTTGCCGCTGGCTGCCCAGCATGCCGGCACCTTGATGGTGCCGACAGCGGTCGCCACGGTGTTGACCGGTTTTATTCTGCTGATCACGCGTTTCAAGGCGCTGACACAGGTTATGGGATATCTGGTGCTTGAAAACGGCATTTACATTTTCGGCATGCTTCTGGTCGAAGCCATGCCGCTTGTGGTGGAGATGGGCGTGCTGTTGGATCTGTTCGTCGCGATTTTTGTGATTTGCATCATTGTTAACCGAATCAATCAAGCCTTTTCCTCGCTCGACACGCGCCGATTGGCATCGCTGAAGGAGTAGTCATTCATGGCGTTTTTCTTTATTGTTTTTCCCCTGGTGTTGGCCGGTCTTGCGGCGCTGATTCCCTCCGGCCGGTGGCGTCCGTGGTTGCTGCCGGTGGCCGGAACCCTGCACGCCGTTTTGACCTGCGCGGTGCTGGCGCGGCAGGTTCCAACGTCCTCGACCGCTTGGCTTGCGCTTGATCCGCTGGGCAAGGTGATTCTGCTGGTGGTGAGCCTGCTCTTCCTGTTTTGCTCGTATTACGCGGCGGGTTATTTGCGTATGCGCGGTGAGCGGCCCAATCGTGTCTTCTGTGTCTGCCTGCTGGCCTTCCTCGGTGTTGCCAGCCTGGCGGCATGGTCACGGCATCTGGGCTTACAGTGGGTGGCGATCGAAGCCACGACGCTGGTCACCGCGCCGCTGATTTTCTTCAACCACACGCAGCGCAGCGTCGAGGCGACTTGGAAGTACATGGTGGTCGGCTCGGTCGGTATCGCGCTGGCACTGTTGGGGACCTTCTTTCTGGCGTATTCCGCGTTGCATGCGGGGCTAGAGGCGTCACTGACGGTGCATGATCTGGTTCAGCATGCGCCGAATCTTTCTAAACCTTGGTTGCATGCTGCATTCGTGCTGTTGCTGGTCGGTTACGGCACGAAAATGGGCTTGGCCCCGATGCACACCTGGAAGCCCGATGCCTACGGGGAGGCCCCCGGCGTGGTCGGTGCCCTCCTGGCGGGCGGTGTGACCAGTTGCGCCTTTCTCGCTCTCTTGCGCGCCTATCACATCTGCGTGGCCGCGGGTGAATCCACCTATGTTTCGCGTTTGCTGCTGTTCATGGGCCTGCTCTCGATGGCGGTCGCCAGCCTGTTTATGGTCGGACAGCGCGACATGAAGCGGATGCTCGCCTACTCCAGCGTAGAACACATGGGGATTCTGGTGTTGGGTCTCGGCCTCGGTGCGCCGGCGTTGTTCGGCACGCTGCTGCATGTGGTGAACAACGGGCTGACCAAAGGCATCCTGTTTTTGTCGGCGGGCAATATCCACCGTGCCTACAACAGCAAAAGCACGGAGCAGGTGAGCGGCGCCATGCGGCGGCTGCCGCTCTCCGGCACGCTCTTTCTCGTCGGTTTTCTCGCCATTACCGGCTCGCCGCCGTTCGGCCCTTTCATCAGTGAGTTTATGATTCTCAACGGTGCGTTTGCAACCGGCCGCGCGGCGGTCGGTGCGCTGTTCCTCGTGTTGCTGCTGATCGTCTTCATCGGCATGGGTGCCACCGTGTTAAAGGTCGTGCAGGGGCGTCCGTCCTTCGCGGCACGCGGCACGCCTTACTGCGACTCCGTGCTGACCGGCGCCCCGATGCTCGGCCTGCTGGCGCTGGTCGTGGTGATCGGCGTGGCGCTGCCTGCGCCGCTTGCGGCCTTGATTACCGACGCCGTTCATTATCTGGAGGGCCGGCCATGAACGAATCTTTGAACGATTTTTTTGGTGTGACCAATGGCCAGGCCGTTGCGCTGGAGCATATTCCCGTGCTCAGGCTGGAGAGCCTGCATGCAGCCATGGCGGCGCGCGTGGCGGCGGGCTGCCGTGTCAGCGCGTTGTTCGGTGCTGCCTCGCCGCACCCGGGGGTGACGCGCCTGTACGCGGTTCTGGCCGATGACGAACAGAATCGACTGTCGGCTGCTGCGGCTGACGTGGCAAACGACGCCTATCCTTCGCTGACCCCGCGCTGCGCGCAGGTGCATCTGTTTGAGCGCGAGATCGCCGAGCAGTTCGGACTGCGGCCGGAAGGCCATCCTTGGCTCAAGCCGGTGCGCTACCGCAGATCGTGGACCGGCCGCGATGCTTGGCACCGGCCCCAGGGAGAGGCGATCCTGCCTGCGGTCGGCGACTTTTACCGTGTGGAAGGCGAACAGGTGCATGAAGTGGCGGTGGGGCCCGTGCATGCCGGCGTCATCGAGCCGGGGCACTTCAGGTTTCAATGTCACGGCGAACAGGTGTTTCATTTAGAGATTGCGCTGGGCTATCAACATCGCGGGATCGAGGAGGCGCTGTTGGGCGGACCTGACGCGCGCACGATTCATCTGGCGGAAACGCTCTCCGGCGACGCCTCGGTCGCGCATGCCACGGCATACAGCCAAATCTGTGAGGCGCTGGCCGGCCGTGCGGCGAGTGCGCGCGGCCAGGCGCTGCGCGGCATCGCGCTGGAACTGGAACGCCTGGCGACGCACATCGGCGATCTCGGGGCATTGGCCGGCGATGTGGGTTATCTGCCGACCGCCAGTTTCTGCGGACGCATCCGCGGGGACGTCCTCAACATGACCGCGCTGCTGTGCGGCAGCCGTTTCGGCCGCGGGCTGGTGCGGCCGGGCGGCTTGGGATTTGATGTCGATGCGGAGCGGTTGGCTGAGCTGGGGCGGCGGCTTGACGTCTGCGAGAAAGACGCGCGCGTGGCGATCGAATTGTTGTGGAAGACGCCGTCGGTGATGGCGCGGTTCGAGGAGGTCGGCACGGTTCCGCGCGCGGTTGCGGTCGAGTTGGGGTTGGTCGGCCCCGCCGCGCGCGCCGCCGGCCTGGAGCGCGATATCCGGCGCGATCAGCCGTGCGGCATCTTCTGCTTTTCCCAGATTCCGGTAGCGACATGCGAAGCGGGCGATGTGTTCGCGCGCGCATATGTGCGGTGGTTGGAGATTCAATACGCCATTGCGTTCATCCGCGATCAGCTCCATGCCTTGCCGGGCGGCACGGCGCGCGTGCCGGTCGGTGCGTTCGCACCCGAACGTTTCGCGGTGGCGCTGACCGAAGGCCTGCGCGGCGAAGTTTGCCATGTGGCGATCACCGATGCGCAAGGGCGCTTCGCGCGCTACAAAGTGGTGGATCCCTCGTTCCACAACTGGACGGGACTGGCCTACGCGCTGCGCAATCAGGAAATTTCCGATTTTCCGATCTGTAATAAAAGTTTCAATCTGTCCTATTGTGGACACGATTTATAGGCCGAGGACGCTGTTATGATTCAAGAGATCGTTGCGCGTGTGCAGCAGAAACACAGGACGATGCGTTATCCCGATGGCGCACCGCCGCCGCTTCCGGACCGTTTCCGCGGGCGTCCGGTCGTTGACCCGGCGCGGTGTGTCGCAGGCTGCCACGCCTGCGAGACGGCGTGCCCGACTGGCGCGCTCGCTGCGGCAGCGCCGGATATCCTTGATCTGGGGAAATGCCTGTTTTGCCCGGAGTGTGCGGCTGCGTGTCCTCGCCAAGCCATCTCCTATGCAGCCAATTACCAGCTTGCGGCGCGCGAACGTGCGGATCTCTTGGTGTCGCGTGAACGCGAGGCGATCGAAATTAAGCGTGCCGCATTGGATGACGCGCTGCGGAGGCTGCTGGGGCGCTCGCTGAAGCTGCGTCAGGTCAGCGCTGGCGGTTGCAACGCCTGCGAGGCCGACAGCAACGTGTTGACGACGGTGGGCTGGGACCTGAGCCGGTTCGGCATCCAATTCGTGGCGTCGCCGCGGCATGCGGACGGCCTCCTGGTGACGGGACCCGTCTCGCAGAACATGGCGCTGGCGTTAAAGAAGACGTATGACGCACTGTCAGAGCCGCGACTTGTCATTGCGGTCGGCGCCTGCGCGATTTCCGGCGGCGTGTTCGCCGGCAGGCCGGAGGTCGGGAACGGCGCGTCTTCGGTGGTGCCGGTGGATCTGCACGTGCCGGGGTGTCCGCCGCATCCGCTCACAATCCTTGACGGGCTGCTGCGGTTGATCGGGCGTGTTCAGTGACGCTGGATCTGCTAAACTGGCGGCATGGTGAAATCATCATACAGCCAGGTTTCACGGATCTGGTGGAGCGGTATGCTGGCGGTGACTGCGCATGCGACAGAACTCGACGAGCAGTTCCGCACCCCCCCGCAGAACGCGACGCGCGTCTGTGTGGCGCTCACCGTGCGGCGCGGCGCCGCTGAAGGGGAGTGGCTGGAGCGGCAGCTTGAGCGCGTGCGCGATGTCGGTGCCGGCGGGGTGTTGCTGTCCGTGCCGACAGCCGATGAGGCGATGTGGCAAGGCTTGGCGCGGGCACTGGAGCGGGCCCGTCTGTTGGGCCTGGACGTCGGCTTCCGTGATTTTTGTGTCACGAAGGAGGACGAGGGAAAAGTCCCGCGTGCCAGGAAACTGGTGTGGAGCTGCGAGCCC
>JAGOBZ010000086.1 GCA_017999015.1 Kiritimatiellia bacterium | reverse complement strand
CCGGGCGCGCGGCCGTGGATCGCCTGCCAGAGCGGCGCAGAGTACGAGACGGTGGCCGACCTGAGCGGAACGGTCGCGCTCGCGGCGGTTTCGAGGATTTCCGTGTCGAGGCGCTGGGCATCCCGCCCTATCTCTTCCTGCACCCCGACCGCTACTGGACCTTCTGATTGCCATTTTTGAACGGGTCCGCTACACTGACCCGCGTCATGCCGCTTACACCCAATAGTGCGGGGCCGATTCAACGGCGCATGGTGAATCTGGAAAAACTCGGCGTGCCCGGCGTGCCGCTGGCCGGCTTCACCCGGAGCGTGCGTTACGGCTGGACGGTGGACGAGCACGCCCACGCCGGGTGCCTTGAGATCGGCCTCTGCCTCCGCGGCTCGCTGGTGCTGGAAAGCGGACCGGATCGCCACACGATCATGCCGGGCGACCTCTTCGTGAACCGTCCCGACCAACGCCACCGGCTTCAAGCATTGCCTAAAGGGGATGTCCATTATTGGATCCACCTCCGCCTCAGTGACGCACCGCCAGGCTTCTTGGGACTCTCCGCACCGGAGATCCATGCGCTCCGACGCAGATTGAATGGATTGCCCTGTCGCGTTCCGGCAGACACCTCGCGCATTGCCACGGCGTTTCACCGCCTGTTCAAGTGTTATGACGGCCCGAGCGGGAACTACCGGATGTTTGCGCTGCGCTGCGCCTGTATGTCCCTAGTCTTCGAAATCTCCGAATTGACTGACAAACAGCAACGCCTCGCCGGGACGGACAAGCTGTCTGCCATCATCGACAGAATCCGCTCGCGGCCGGAACAGAAGATCAATCTCGACACGCTGGCAAAAGAGGCTGCGCTCTCGTCAACCTGCTTCATCAACGTCTTCAAGCAGGCCACCGGATTCCCGCCGCTGCACTATCAACTCATGTGCCGCCTCACCGAGGCCAAACGCCGCCTCGGCGGAGGCGACGAATCCATCACTGATATCGCTGCCGCGCTGGGCTTCGCCTCGTCGCAACACTTTTCCACGCATTTCAAGAAAATGTTCGGCTGCACCCCCAAGGCGTTCCGGCAGGCGTCGCAGGCCTGAGCGCGACCTCGTGCGCGGATCAACGTGTCTCGCGATAACGCACGGTCGCCATCCGCACGCGGTTCTCGATGTCGGTGCGCAAGTATCCTTCGCCAAAGGCGACCAGCACTTCGCCCGGCACAGTCTCGATCAGCGCCGTATAGCCGGTATGGTCTTCACTGTCCACCCGCGTCAGATCGTGCCAGGTGTCGCCTCGGTCAGAACTGAACAGCACATACGCGCCGGGCCGGCCGGTCGACAGCGCGAGCCGGCCGTCCGACAGCGCGGCGACCACCGGATAAGCCCCGTTGACCCCGGTCCGCCACGGCTTCTTCCAGGTCCGCCCGCCATCGGCGCTGCGCGTGACCATCACGGGATTGTCCTGACAGGCGGCGTCGGTCATGTTGCCGGTGCGCAGCACGGCGACGATCTCGCCGTCGGCCAAAACCGCCAGCGTCCCCTCGTTGTACCCTTCACTGCCGATGGTGTCATAACCGACCGTCGCAAGGTACTCCCACACACGGCCGCCGTCGCTTGACGCGCAGACATACGAACGCGAATAGGGGCGGCCCCGTCCGTACGGGCACAGGGCGTCGTCGCCCGTGAACCAGCCCATCATCAAGGCCAGCAGCACGCCGTCGGTCCTCTGTGCGAACGAACCGGTGCAGAGCGGCCCGCGATGCTGCGCGTGGCCGCGCGCCGCTTTGGCCTGGGGCACGCGGCATTCAGCCGGTTCCCGCGTCACGGTGCGTCCGCCGTCGGCGGTGCTGCGCAGCGTGGCCGAGTATACGCCCGATTTCCCGTCAACCGGCAGCACGCTATAATCCAGCGCGATCACGCGCCCGTCCCGCAGCACGGGGCAACCACCGGTGATACCGCCGCCCTTCTGACGGGACCACGTCCGTCCGCGGTCCGTACTGACACGCCCGCCATACAGCAACGTGCCGTCCGGCAGGCGCGTGAAGCGCCCCGCGCTCGCGCCTTCGCAAGCGCCCCACGGCTCCGACACCGTGACCTCCAGCCGGTCGGCCGGATCCTTGATACGCAATGCGATCTGCCGCGAGTCGGAACGTCCCTCATCGGTAAGCGCCTCGATCGACACGAAGTAGAGGCCCGGTTTCAAGCCGTCTGTCCGCAGCGGCACGCGAAACGCGCCGCGCGCCGGATCAGTGTCCAGCGTGCCCTGGTCCAGCACCCATTCCGAACCGGGATCGGACAGGGCCGCCGTGCGATTCATGGCATCGTACCGGAAGGCGGGCAAGGCGTTTTCCGGAGCTACGCGAAGCGCCATCGCGACCTTCAATCCGGTCACGTCCGGTGCGGTCAGCGTCACGGTCAGAGCGGCGGGGTCCCCGGCGCGGACCGCTTCCGGCAGAAACGCGGCGGTGCGGATGCGGGTCTGAGCGGGATTGCATCGGTCGATCAACCGAACAACGCCGTCCGCCACCACAACGGCGAATTTTGCGCACACCGCTTCGTAACGTCCGTGGCGTTTGTCAGTGCTGTTGTGCGCGAACAGTCCCAGTTCATAGCGGCCGGGTTTCCAGCCGGCGGTGCTCACGCGCACCCGGAAGGCGTTGGGCGCCGGGTCGGCGTCATGCGGTCCGCCGTCGATCATTTGCACGCTCCCGTTGGTTTCGGCCATTGAGGCGAAACGGCGCGACGCATCGTAATGGGCCAGCACGGGCGGCGCGTCTGTCTGCATGACGGGCTCGACCGTCCGGAGCACAAACGTCAGCGTGCCGGCGTCACGGTTCGCCACGCGCAGCCCCGCTTCGAACGTTTCACCACACGTCAACTGCCGTCCTCCACCCTCAAGCGCGTGAAGCGTGAAGGCGTCGATCCGGATCCGCTGCGCCAGCAGCGGGCTGGCCATAAACGTCAGCGCCAACACATAGCTTGCGCGCCTTCTTCTGATCGTGTTATCCAGCATGCGGGTCCTCCTGTTTGCCGGCCGCGCGCCTTGACCATACCCATCCGGCGGTGGACTTTCTGTTCGGCCACACTGCGCTCGCCAGCAGCGCGGTGATCAGACACGCGGACAACCCGGCCACCCCGTACAGCATGAGGTGGGGTTTCCAGGGCAGCGGACAGAACGCGAGCGTGAAACAGACCGCGTAATTCACGATTAACCCGAGAATGGCGGCGGTTCCGCTCACGCGCGGAGCAAACATCCCCAGCAGAAACAGGCCGGTCACGCCGGACGTGAGGACCCCCAGAAATTTGTAGAAGGTCTCTTGCATCGACTGGATGTCGGCATGCGCGAAAAGCAGAGCCAGCCCCAGCGCGATCCCGCCGCAGGCTACGGTCAGACCTTTGCCGCAGGCCACGGTCTTCGCGTCACTGCCCGCCCCGCGCCGGAACCGCACATAAAAATCTGTCGTGAGTGCGGTCGCCGTGGCGTTGAGATTCGCCGCCAGTGTCGTGAGCGTCGCCGCAAGAATGGACGCCAGCAGCAAGCCGCCGACACCTGGCGGCAGACCGGTCGCGATGAATAGCGGAAAGATCGAGTCATTTTTGGCAAGCGTCACGTCGAGACGCTCCGGATGGCTGCTGAAATAGGTAAAGAGCCCGGTGCCGATCGCGTAGAGCAGCGGCCCGGATACAAACGTGACCACGATACAGAAGAGGATGCTCCGCACCGCCGAACGCTCATCCTTGGTTGTCATGAAGCGCTGCAGCACGCACTGGTCGCTGGTGTAGGAGTTGAGGTTTGAAACAAACCCACCGATGATCATCACCCAAAAAACCGGAGCCGTCAGATCCCACGAGAAATTGAAGGCGTCAAATTTACCGTGAGCCCGTGCGATCGTGAAGAAGCCGGACCAGCCGCCGTCTGTCCCCGTGATCAAAACCGCCACCGTCACCGCGATGCTGACGATCAGGATGATCCCCTGATAAAAATCGCCCCACACGATCCCCTTGATCCCTCCGGCCACGCAGTAGAGGACTGAGACGACCGTGAGGCCGATGATCGTCACGTCCAGCGGAATCGCGGCGATCGCCGAGACCGCGAGTGCGGGCAGATACACCACCAGCGCGGCGCGGAACAGCATAAAGCCTGAAAAGGCGGCACTGGCGAACAAGCGGCAGGCGAGATTGAAACGCGCCTCCAGATACTCGTACGCGCTCGTCACATTCAGTCGCCTGAAGAACGGCAGATAGAGACAGGCGATGACCGGCACGATCAACAGCTTGCTGAGAATGATCGCGAAATAGGACCAGTTGAGCAAATAGCTGACCCCCGGTCCCGCGATCAGCGAGATTGCGCTGAACATGGCCGCGTAGATGCTGACCCCGACCGCCCACCACGGCAGCTTGCCGTCGCCCTTGAAATAGGCGTTGGCGGTCTGCCGCCGGTTTTTGACGAGCATCACACCGGCCGCGCCGAGCAGGCAGATGACATACAGCCCCACCACCGCATAGTTGACGGGCGAGAAGCGCTCTGCCCGTATCAGCCTGGCGCGCCAGCACAGGGCAGGCGTCGTCCCGTTACGCCGACACACGAGAACTGTGGTGTCGGATTCTGGCAGCAGAACCGGCGTGTCCCGCGCCGCGCCGGGCACGTCGCCGAGTTCAAACCATTTGGCCGTCACCGTATGATAGGCTAGCAGCTTGAGCGCGCCTGCGGCATCGCGGGCGGTCAGCAGGAGATGCTGATGGCCCATCGGCAACACGGAGCCGCCGGTCAGCCGATACGTCCGCGCCGGGAGACCGCCTATCGACGGCCGCGGCAACGGCCACCAGACGCCAGGTTCGCCACGGACGTCCAGTTCGGCCGCGTAACCCGCGGCACCGCTTGCGTCGGCTGCGTCGGTCTCGAACACAAACAGCGCCCGCTTGATTTTGTCGCTGTTCTGGCGGCAGCTTACGGGACGCCGAAAGGTCTCCGGCAACGATGCCGGAGGCGTTTCCGTACGGCAGGAAAGCGCGGTCGCCGGCACGTCCTCCGCGATCACCTCCTGCCACTCGATCCGTACGGATGCGTGACAGAGGGCTGCGCTGCCCAGAAGCACGATCCAACCGGCATGCCGAGCGCGGATCAACGGACCTCCTCCCAATCATAGGAGAGCCGGATGATCTTCGGAGCGCCGCTTTCCCGTTTGTACGTCACGACATGAAACCGCGTTTTGCCGTCCCGCTCCCGCCAATACGGCATGGCATAATAGCCGTCCGCGACTTTTCGTCCCTCATCGTTGTCCAGCACCACGTGACGTTCGATCGACAGCGTCCCCGGATCAAACCGGAACAGGCTCAGTCGCATCGGGGTCTTGGGCACCGTGTAATTTCTTCCCATCAAATACCATCGTCCATCTCTGCTGAAGACGCGCGGCCGGCCGATATGGCCTTTGATCGTGTCAGTTCCCTTTGCCAGATCCACTTTGCGCGTTACGTGAAATCCCTCGTCGGCGTACGCCAGCCACTGGCGGGCGTCGTAGCCCCGCGCGGCGACCAGGAATCCGTCGCCGCAAGGCGCGAATGAACTTTCGTTGATCGAGACGCCGCCCAGCTCGCGCGTCATGCTCCGCACAAACCGCCAGGTGAGGCCGCTGTCCTCGGAACGGATGACATCCACAGACCCCGCCACCGGACGCAACAGCCGCTGTGGAAACGTCCCGCCGGTCAGATTGGTGAAAGTCATGACCAACATCCAGGTGGTCTGCCCACGCGTCACAGACTCAAACGCATACCCGTACTCCACGCCGTCGATGACCCCCACGCGCTCAACCGGGCCGAAGGTCTTGCCGCCATCACGCGACCGCGCCACGGCCAGACCGGTCCGGCTGGGCTGCTTGCTGCGCTGTACGTCGATATACGTAGCGATGTCGCCGTTGGAGAAGCGGGCCCATTCGCCCATCTGCATGATCTCTCCCGACACGGCCGCGATCGGCGGACAAGCCGTGGCGGCCCCGCTCGCGCCGTCGATCCTCAACAGATCCAGCACGGCGCCGGGATCGGCCGCGTGCGAGTGGCCCCGTTTGAACGAAACCAGAATCTCCGCGCCGAGATCCAGTACCGCCGGAAAGGCCAGATACGGCTGTCCGGAACCGGCGCCGTCCTCAAGCACCTCCACCGTTTTGCTCGTCGGCACCTCCTGCGCGCAGATCCCGCAAGCGAGCATCAGGCTCGCGATTGTCCATTTTTTCATACCCCTTCTCCCGCCGCATCACCTTCCGGAACAATCCCCTGCCGGCGCATCCGTTCCGCAAACGCCGCAAACGCCTCTTCCGTCAGCGGTTCATAAGGCGGCCGCGCTGCGCCCACATCAAGCCCTATAAATCGCACCATGGCTTTGCGGTACGACCAGTTCTCGTTTTCTGTCATCAGTTCCAGCACGCGGTTGGCCTCGGCCTGCAAGCGACTCGCCGACGCGAAATCGCCGTTCGTCATGGCGTCGAACATGTGAGCGAAGTGGCGGGGCACGACATTCTGCGTGGTGCCGATGCAGCCCGCAAAACAGCCCGAGGCAAACGCCGGCACAAAAAGCGGATCCATCCCCGAGAAGAAGATCGCGGGGCGCGCCAGCCGCCAGATCAGCCGCTGCAGCGCGTAAAAATCGATGCCCGTGTATTTCATGCCCATCACGTTGGGGATGTCAAACAGACGGGCATCCCGTTCGGGATCCAGCGCGGCGCCGGCCGTTGCATAGATCAGAAAAGGCAAGCCCGAGGCTGCGGCGATTTTGGCGTAATGGCGGTGCGCGGCCGCGAAACTCTGCCCGAAATACACCGGCGCCACCGACGAGATCCAGTCGGCCCCGGTCTTTTCCGCGTGACGCGCCAGCATGACCGCGTCATCCGTGTTGACGCAGCCGATATGCGCGATAATGCGCATGCGCCCGGCATTGGTCCGCACCACGGTTTCCAGCACGCGCTTGCGCTCCGCGAGACTCAACAACAGCCCCTCACCCGTGCCGCCGGTCACATACAGGCCGCGTATGCCGCACGCGGCGTAATAGTCAACCTGCCGTTCGAGCACGGCGGCGTTCACCGTGTCTTTTTTTGTAAAAGGGGTCATCAGCGCGACACACGCACCGGACATACCCTGAAACACGCTGCCGTCCGGCACGCGGGCCGGTATACCTTTCCGTCGATTCATAGTCCTGCTTTTCTGTCTGTTGCCCGGGCCGGAAGATCCAGCAGCCAGGCTTGGTTCTGAAGATAACTCGGCGGGTCGCTGTGCGGCACACCCACATCATGAAGGATCGTTTTCGGTCCGCGCAATTGATTATACGCCGCATAGACGCATGGCGGCGGACAGGTGTCATCCGCAAATCCGATCAGCACGCGCGACTCGCACAACACCCGCGCGGCGAAATGGCCGGCATCGTAATACGCGGCGGTGGACGCCACCGCCTCGCGGTCGCCGGGCCGCGCGCGTTCCACGAGCGACGGCCAGCTCGACCGCCGGCCCGCGCGCCCGGCGAGCAGGTCGGCCATGGCGGGCTGGCAGAAAAGCGCGCGCGTAAAGACCGGCGTGAGCGCCGTCAACATCATGCCGAGCCCACCGCCTTGGCTCCGGCCGTAATATCCCACGTGCGCGCGATCGGCCTCGGCCCGCTCCAGCACCCACAGCACGGCGCGCCGGATACCCAGCAGCGGATCATGATAGAAATAGGCCGTGCGGTCGGTATAGCCGGCGTAGCGATGGTTTTCATAGGCGCTGCGCAGAACGATGCCGGCCACCTCGGCCGCATAGCGCCGGTTCTGCTCGTCATATTTCCGGCGCTGGGCGGCCGCATCCGGACCCGGCTCGAAATCGTGGACGTTCATGACCAGCGTGATGACGTGGTCGTCATCGGGCCGAGCCTCCGGCGCATGCGCGCCCGGGCCGGCCCACGGCACCGTGACGCGCACCGGAAACGGTGCGCGAGAGCGGTCCGCCGGAACGCTCAAGAATCCGTGCACCCGCTTGCCGTTGAAGGTCGCAAAGCTTACCCGAGAGACCTCGGCCGAGGCCGTGCAGGCCGGCTCGAACCGCGCGGCGCGCGCGTCCAGCGGGACTTCCCGATCCAGCCGCGCGATCTCGCCGCTCCAGTAGGCGTCAAAGTCCGGAGGCGGCCCGCCCGATCCCAGCCGGATGGCGCACGGATCGAAGGCCACGCCATACACAACGGGCTTCACCCGCTTCTGTCCCTCCAGCGCGACGCGGCAGCGCAGAAACCCCGGCCGGCGCAGCGTGCCGCGCCACACGAACGGATTGTCGCACGCCATGATCAGCGTCTGTGCGGCCAGACGGTTGGTACCGAAATCATCGACCGTAAAAGAGACGCTGCCGGTCCTCAGCAAGCCGCCCTGCGCATCGCTGACACGTATTGTTACGGCCGCCTCTTCGCCGCAGGCATAGACTGCGGAAGGCCGGTCGGCCGACAGCGTGAGTGTCGGCGCGGGCGGTGCCCCGCACACAAGCCCAGACGACACGAGAACGAGACTCAACACACCCGCGCGGTTCATGCGTCACCGATCCTCTCGATCGCGACGGCATCCGCGACCACCACGCCGTCCGTGCCCTCGGTCTCGATGCGGACTTCAGCAGGAATTCCCGGGATCAGCGCCACGGTCGCCAGATCGTGCCAAAGGCCGGAACCCTGCCGCATGTCCACGGTCACCCGGAGAGTGCCGCGCGCGTGTCGGATCGACACCGGCACCGCCCGTGCGCGTCCGTCCCAGTAGACATTCCAAGTCAGGCGGATGCAATGCATGCCTGCCTGCCGCACCGGCAGCGTATAGGCGGCCCAGGTGTCTGTTCCGCCCTGCTCTGCATACCTGAACCCGCTGCCGACATGGTCGCCGTTTTCGTGCAGCCCTTGTTTCCAATTCCCTTGGAAAAGCACCTGCTCCGCATCCGCGTCGTCGATCACGGTCCACCCCGCCTGTGCCGGGTCCGGGTGGCCCGGAAATTCGCCGCCGATGCTCGCTTGGAGTTCCGCGACGCGCACGGGATCGGCCGCCAGCGCCTGCGGTTCCAGCGCGTGCCGAAGGCAGAGGGCCGCCGCGCAGCCGACGGCCACCCCCATCTGCCCCGTGGTGTTCATCACGCGCGGACTGCCCAGCCCCACATGCGTCGCGCTGAAACACCGCCCCGCCATCAGCAGATTCTTGACGTTGCGCGAATAGAGCGCGCGCCATGGAATCCAATAGCGGCCGAACAGCGGCTGGCGGCATACCGTCAGGAAATCCGCACCTCCGGCGCGTTCGTGAAGGTCGATCGACCATGTGCCCGTGGCCACCGCATCGTGAAAGGGCGTCCGGTCGCGCACATCGTTTTCCGTCAGAATCACATCGCCCAGCAGCCGCCGCGATTCCCGCTTGCCCAGATTGAAGGGAACAAAATCCAGAACCCGGTCCGCGTGCTGCGGATCGCGCTTCGCCAGACTGAAGCTGCCGTAGATCACGCGCAGCAGATGATCGCGGATCGCCTCGCCCTCTGCGATGACATCGCGGTCAAGCCCGTACTCCCAGTTCCACTCCCCCTGCGTGGCCACCACCCCCTGCGCGGCCGGCTCGGCCCATGGCAGCGGGCCGAACGGCACCTCGGTGTTGGCCGCCATCGAGGTCCACATCAGGCTGCATCCCAAGGTCATCCGGTCCGCCTCGGCCGGCGCCATGCTTTCGCCGAACTCGGCCGCCGCCTCGCGCCCCATCCGGTAATCCGCGCCGGCCCAATAGCCGATCCAGCCGTCGCCGGTGGCGTCCACGAAGAGCGGCGCGGCGAACCGCGCCGGCTCGCCCGTCTCGGTCTGCCGGGCCGTCACGGCTGCGATCCGGTCATGCTCCGGTGTCCGTTCCACGCCGCACGCCCGCCACCCGCCATACAGCGTCACGTTCGTCTCATCCTGCACCAGCCGCATGCGCATCCGGTCGGACAGCGCCGCGCCGATTTCGCGGTTCATGAAGCGGTTGCGCACCTCGCGGACCAGCGGATGACGCGCCTCGCCGCCGCACCAGACGCGGATCTCCTGGCTGGCGTTGCCGCCCAGCACCGGCCGGTCATGGAGCAGCGCCACCTTGAGCCCTTGCCGGGCCGCAGCCAGCGCGGCGCAGGTGCCGG
>JAGOBZ010000085.1 GCA_017999015.1 Kiritimatiellia bacterium | reverse complement strand
ATGGACGGGAGATAACACACGCTGCAGTATACGCCATATGCGCAGCGGCTGTCCGCTCTAATCGTACCGGAAGGGGTAAGCGGCCGGAGGCTGGTGGCTGGTGGCCGGTGGTCGGGGGGCGGCAGACGAACGCGAGAAATGGCGGAAACGGGGCGGCACAGGCTGGTGTACCGACTTCAGTCGGCCTAGCCAGCACCCGCCGGCTAAAGCCGGTACACCAACAGGGTCCATGACCCCGCGCTTTCCGATTCTCCTCGCACGCACCTGCCGGCTAAAGCCGGTACACCAACAGGGTCCGTGATCCCGCGCCTTCCGATTCTCCTCGCGCACACCTGCCACACCCCCATCAACCGATTACCCGGAAGGGGGACATGAAAAACAGCAAGGAACAGTTTGCCACGCATACGGATTTACCGGACGTTTTCCACATTTCCGGAAAATCAAAGAAAACCAAATAGATCTTTTATCGATACAATTTGATAAATGGGGAGGAGGATATAGAATCTGTTTATCCAAATGCCCCGCACAAACCATCAAAGATTTACTCAATAAGGATGTGGAACCTCAAAAAGCCACAGCCTGGCATTTCGGTGATCGATATACTTTTGATTGGTTTAGGTATGATTATGCCTCCGAAAATAAAATTCAACAAGTTGCCGAAAATCTAGCCCGCCAGCCAGCGGCCAGTGTTGCACTGGCCGCTGGCTGGCGGGTCCTTAAAAAAACATACAAGCCATTGAAATCCGTCAGACCCTGAGAGCACCATCTCCGACCTTTATCCAGCGGCTACTCCGGACGGATCCCCAGCCGGCGCTCGAGATCGCGGTCGCGCGCGCCGCCGAGCTTCACGGCCTGACGATAGTACATCTCGGGTTCGTCCAGCTTGCCGGGCGCCATCTCCAGCAGCAGCCACGCCATGTTGAGGTAGCCGTCCGGGCGCTTGGGATTGACCGTCAGCGCCTTGTCCAGCGTGGTCATGGCCCGGGCGTAGTTGCCGGCCGCCGCATAGCTGCCCGCCGCCAGCAGCAGGACCGACTCGTCGCGCGGCACATCCTGCAGCAGGTCATCCAAGACCACCGCGGCATCGCTGTGCTTGCCCTGCTGCACATTCGACAGCGCCATCAGCAGCCGGGCCTCGACATGTTCCGGATCCTGCTTCAGCACCTTGACCACCGACGCCTCCACCTCATCGAACCGGTCGACCGAAAGCATATCTTTAGCCCATTCCAGTTCGTCGCGGATGCTGACCGGTTTTTCTGCCGCGGCGTTTTGCGTGCCTGCAGCCTTCGCAGCGGGCGCAGACTCCGGCGTTTCACCCTTTTTAGGGGCCAGCTTGACCGCGACTTCCGGCAGATTATTAGTCTCGGCCTCTTTCTTGCGGGCCGCGCGCTTGGCCTCCAGCGCCGACGTGTCGGTGACGGCCACGGTCCGGGCCGTGGCGTTCATCTCTTCGAGCATGATGCGGTCGATCTCGGTCTCGCACAGCGCCTTGCGGAAACGGACCGGGGCAAATTCCGAGCCGGTGACGCGCGCGGGGTTCTCGCGCTCCAGCCGCGCCAGCTCATCCAGCGCTTTGCGATACCCCTCGATGGCCTCTTTGGCTTTGCCGTCGACATACGAGGTGGAGGCCTGCGACATCAGCTCGTTGGCCGGCTGCAGCAATTCGGAGACCTTGGGCGCTTTGTCCTTTTCCTTACTCCAGCCATCCAGCGGAAGACCACAAATTCCGATGCCCGCCAGAAGCAAGCAGATCGATTGATAAAAACTCATGTGCGAACACTCCGATTTGAAGTCAGCATATCACACCTCGGAGCCGGGCTTCACGCATAAAAAGAGCGGCTCGTTACGGTTCACACCGTAGCGCCGTGCGTCGGTCTCCGGCAGACACTCGGCGTGCGTGAGGAGCGTGAGCTGGAAACCGGCCGCGCGAATACGGTCAAACAGATCGGTGCCGTAGAGCCGTACATGGTCCTCCTGACCGTAGAATTCGATGCGTTTCTCGTCCGTCGCGATCTCCGGATCCTCCAGGCTCTTGTCTAAGCCCGAGGCAAACGGGGTTTGCAGGATCGCACTGCCGCCCGGCCGCAACACGCGCCAGAGCTCACGGAGCGCACGGGCATCATCCGGAACATGCTCCAGCACATGATTACAGATCACCCAGTCGAACGAAGCGGCAGCGTAAGGGATTTGTGTCACGTCCACGCGCTCCACCCCCTCACGGCTCGGGAAGAGGTCACCTCTGACATACCGTGACGGCCGGCATGCCTCGATGCGTGCAGAAAGATGCTTTTCTGGCGCCAAATGCAGGACGGTTCCCCCCGCCAGCTTCTCCCAAATGCCCAACCGGTCGAAATACAGCATCAGATGTCGTTCACGGTCGTGACTGCGGCAGAAGGGACACCAGAAATTGTCGAAATCACTGCCGGTCCATTTGACATTATTCAGGTAGGGCGAAAAGCTTTTCCAGCCGCCGCGGAACCGCGAGAAGCGGAAAAAGCTGCGGCCGCAGACGCAGCACTGCCGCGCGCGGCCGAAGCCATTCACATATCGCCGTAACCGGCGCAACGCGCCAACCTTTTCCTGTTTCGACCGGTACTCCATGCACGTCCCTTTCAGGTGCCGATATGCGCCTCGCCGGAGTAGACCGGCACCGCGCCCTGCGCCGTCACCAACCGAAGCGCACCGTCCGGCAGGATGCCGTCCGCGCGGCCGGCCAGCAGCCGTCCCCCCTGCTCCAGTTGAATCTCTCGCCCACACAACGCATCGCGCTGCGCCAGACGCGGCAACAGCGGCTCAAGCCCGTCAGTGCGCCAGCGGTCGTAAAGCGGCTCAAACGCATTCAGGATCGCGGCCAGCACCGCCGCGCGCGAAAAGGCGTGTCCCGCCTCCATCCGCAATGAGGTGGCACGGTCGCGCAACTCGGCTGGCAGCATGGCGCGCGTGAGATTGACGTTCACGCCGACGCCGGGAATGATGTACCGCACGCGGTCGGCCTCGGCCTGCATCTCACAGAGCACGCCGCAGAGCTTGCGGCCGCCGCTCAGAATGTCGTTGGGCCACTTGATCTTGGGCGCGCATGCCGGTGCGAGGTACTCAAGCGCCTCGGCCACCGCCAACCCCGCAACCAACGGCAAAGAGGCCGCTCGTGCCGGCTCGACCTCGGGGCGCAACAGCAGGGACACATAGAGGTTCACATCCGGCGGCGAAAACCAGACGCGCGTCATGCGGCCGCGTCCCGCGTTCTGCCGATCGGCCACCACCGCCACCCCCTGCTCCGCGCCAGCCTGCGCCAACGCCGCGACGTCACGATTCGTCGAGCCGGTCTCCGCCAGGTAACGGAGATCGCGGCCGAGACACCGCGTGGAGAGCAGCGGCAACACTTCGGCGGCACACGGACGGTCCGGCGCACTGACCAGCCTGTAGCCGCGCCGCGTGCAGGCCTCGATCACGTATCCAACCGCGCGCAGCGTTTCGATCTGCTTCCAGACTGCGGCACGCGTGATGCCCAGCCGTTCGCAAAGCAGACGGCTCGACACCTCGCGGTCAGCGGTCTCGCGCAGCAGCGTTATGATCTGGTCCGCAACAGTCAAACCCTCCTCCTCCTCTGCCCCCCTGTCTCTCGCGCATCATCCTCGCGAACGTCCGCAGCCGCTCACGGAAAGTAGGGATTACTCCGTTTTTCAGTCCCCAGCGTGGTCATCGGACCGTGCCCGCACACCACGCGCGTCTCATCGGGCAACGCGATCAAGCGCCGCAGCGAGGCTTCCATCTCATCCGGACTGCCGCCCGGGAAATCGGTGCGCCCGATCGAACCTGCAAAAATGGTGTCGCCAGCGATCAGCAGGCCCTCATCCTCGAAGTACAGGCACCAGCCGCCCGGGGTATGTCCGGGCGTATGGATCAAACGGGCCGTCAGGCCGCCGAACGACAGCATGTCGCCGTCGTGCTTGCCGGTGTCGAGCGTGGCCGGTCGGCGTGTCACCGGATAGGGCGGCAGCGCGTTCAGCGGCGTGAAAGCGAACGCCGCATCGGCCTCATGCAGATAGACCGGCACCGGGTGGGCGGCGACCACGTCGTTCACGGCCGAGATATGGTCGAAATGGGCGTGCGTCAACACCACGGCGGCCGGCGTGAGCCCCTTGCGGCTCAAAGCTTCCAGCAGCTTAGCGCCGTCCGCGCCGGGATCCACCACCCACGCCTGGTCCGGAGCCTGCCAGAGCAACACGCTGTTGGCCGCGTAGGGACCGACCGGAATCACATCGATGTGCATCGCGCCCCCATTCACGTTCACTGTCCCGTGCGGCGCACACACCGGAAACCGCCGAACACGCTCTGTTCGCCGTTGCCGCTATTCTCGCTGCGGTAGCCGCACCGCACGCCCCCGCCGTCCGCGTCCCAACTTCCGCCGCGGAAGGTGCGGCTGGCACCTTTCGGCGCCCAGCACCACTCCCAGACGTTGCCCGCCATGTCGTAAAGCCCGAAGCCGTTGGGCTCAAAGGACGCAACCGGGCTGGTGTAGGGCATCGCCGCCTTGGCGTAATCCGCGTGGTGCCCGCGCGTCGCGCTCACATCGTTGGTGTCTCCGGCGTGACTGAAATAATTGGCCTGCTTCTGGCTGATGGTGTCACCCCACGGATAGCGCTTGCCAACCTGCCCGCCGCGAGCCGCATACTCCCACTCGATATGGGTAGGCAGCCGGTAGCCGGAAGCCGAGAACGAACAGTCGGGCGCACCGCCCGACTGGCGGCACACCACGCCGCCCACAAGGTAACAAGGGCCGAGACCCTCTTTCTCGCTGCGGGCGTTACACCACTTGACGCTGTCAAACCAGTTGACACCCTGTACCGGATGATCGTCCGCCTTGCCGGCTCCCACGCCGGTCAGGTCGTTGTATCCGTTGGTGACCGCCCAGTCGCGCACCTCGCGCCAGAGGGACCACGTCACCTCGGTCGCATCCATATGGAAAGGTTCTTCCGCCGTCAGCGAATAGTCGCCGAAATCCGGATCTTTCCCCGCGTTGACACCCGCCGGGATACGCACCGCCGCAGGAAGGTTCACACCCTCTGCGGCCAGCCCGGCCCATGCCAGCGCCAACATCGTCACACCTATCACACCGCGCATCATGTTCCCCGTTTCCTTATTGGCGTGCCGCGACAGAAGTGTCCGCCAGAACGCGGCATTGCGGCCCTCATTATGTGGCGGAGCCGAAAAACAGTCAACCCCGTTCTTGGGGCTGTGAATCCCGCGCGAATCACCTGCGCGAATCACCGCTTGAATCACCGTTTCACTGACGGATGGGGTTTCGGGTTTCTGGTTCCCGGTTTCGGGTTGGTTGAGCGTTGAAAGTTGAATGTTGAACAGGATCAATCTTCGAAGTCTTTACAGCGGTCTCGGCGAGGCCGCCCAGGAACCAGAAACCCGAAACCTCTTCTTCGTGTACTTCGTGCCTTCGCGTGAGAAAACAAAAAAACCGCGCCCCGTGCGGTTTGGCCGCACGGGGCGTGGTGAGTGAAAAACAGAAGGCCGAGCCGCTAACGGCGAACCGCCAGCGGCTCTGTGTCTCTTACATGTCCATGCCGCCCATGCCCGGGTTCGGCATCGGAGCTTCCTTCTTCTCGGGAATCTCCGTGACCATGCACTCGGTGATCAGCAGCAGGCCGGCGATCGACGCCGCGTTCTGCAGCGCGCTGCGCGTGACCTTGGCCGGATCCAGAACGCCGTCCTTCACCAGGTCGGTGTAAGCGCCGGTGGCCACGTTGTAGCCGTAAGCGCCCTTGCCGTTCTTGACGTTCTCGACGATCAGCGCGGCTTCCAGGCCGGCGTTCTCGACGAGCTGGCGCAGCGGGGCTTCGAGGCTCTTGCGGATGATGGCCACGCCGACTTTCTCGTCGCCGCAGACTTCAACCGCTTCCAGCGCCTTCTGGCAGCGGATGAGCGTCACGCCGCCGCCGGCGACGATGCCCTCTTCCACAGCCGCGCGGGTCGCGTGCAACGCATCGTCCACGCGGTCCTTCTTCTCCTTCATGGCGGCTTCGGTCGGGGCGCCGACCTTGATGATCGCCACGCCGCCGGCGAGCTTCGCCAGACGCTCCTGCAGCTTCTCGCGGTCGTAGTCCGAGGAGGTCTCCTCGATCTGCTTCTTGATCAGCGCGACGCGTCCCTGGATGTCGCTGGTCTTGCCGCCACCCTCGACGATCGTGGTGTTATCCTTGTCGACCGTGACCTTCTTGGCGCGGCCGAGCTGGCCGATCTCGACGTTCTCGAGCTTGATGCCGAGGTCCTCGCTGATCATCTGACCGCCGGTCAGGATCGCGATATCCTCCAGCATCGCCTTGCGGCGGTCGCCGAAGCCCGGCGCCTTGACGGCGCAGACCTGCAGCGTGCCGCGCAGCTTGTTCACGACGAGCGTGGCCAGGGCTTCGCCCTCGACATCCTCGGCGATGATCATCAGCGGCTTGCCGGATTTGGCGACGTTCTGCAACAGCGGCAGCATGTCGTTCAGGCTCGAGATCTTCTTCTCGAAGATCAAGATGTAGGGATTCTCAAGGACGCACTCCATCTCTTCCGCGTTCGTCACGAAATACGGCGAGAGGTAGCCCTTGTCGAACTGCATGCCTTCCACGACATCCAGCGTGGTCTCGAGGGTCTTGGCCTCTTCCACCGTGATCGTGCCGTCCTTGCCGACCTTGTCCATCGCGTCGGAAATGATCGTCCCGATTTCCGCCTCGCCATTGGCGGAGATGGCGGCGACCTGGGCGATCTCAGAAGGATCCTTGACCTTCTTCGCCTGCTTCGCGATCGCCTCGACGACCGCCTTGGTCGCCTTGTCGATGCCGCGCTTGATGGCCATCGGGTTGGCGCCCGCGGTGACATTCTTCAGGCCTTCGCGGTAGATCGCCTCGGCCAGCAGGGTCGCGGTCGTGGTGCCGTCACCGGCCACGTCGCTGGTCTTGCTGGCGACTTCGCGCACCATCTGGGCGCCCATGTTTTCAAACGGGCAAGGCAGCTCGATCTCTTTCGCGACCGACACACCGTCCTTGGTGATGGCGGGCGAGCCGAACTTCTTGTCGAGGATCACGTTGCGCCCGCAGGGGCCGAGGGTCGAGGAGACCGCCTTGCTGAGCTTGGAGATGCCGGTCAGAATCTTCTGGCGGGCTTCCATGTTGTACATCATCTGTTTCGCAGCCATACTCTAATTCTCCTTAAAAGATGGTTGGGGGTTTGCTTACAGGATCACGCCCAGCAGATCCTCTTCGCGGACGAGCTGGTAGGTTTTGTCGTCGATCTTGACTTCCGTCCCGCCGTACTTGGGCAGGAGCACCTTGTCACCGTCCTTCACATCGAACGGAATCTCTTTGCCGTCGTCATCGCGTTTCTTGCCGATCGCGATCACTTTGCCTTCCATCGGCTTCTCTTTGGCGGAATCGGGAATGATGATGCCGCCTTTGTTGACTTCCTTCACGTCAAGAGGCTCGACCAACACGCGGTCGCCGAGCGGACGAATCTTCGTCATGTTTTTTCTCCTTTTTGGGGTTAAGTTCGGGGGGGCAGTCAAACCCGCCCCTTACGATTGTCGGGTTGAAATCAGCGTTTCTTGTTGTCGTCCATCATGGTGTAATCGGCATCGATCACGCCGTCGTCGCCGGCCGTTTTGGCGGACGAGGCCGAGGAGTCCTCGGTCGCGCTGCCGCCGGCCGCGCCGCCGAAGCCTTCCGCGCCGGGCTGGGCGCCCGGCTGCTGCGCGTACATGCCCTCGGTCACGGCGGACATCGCCTGATTGAGCGCCTCCTGCTTGGCCTTGATCGCGTCGGCCGAGCCGCCCTTCAGCGCCTCTTTCAGGTCCGCGGCCGCTTTCTCGACCGGCGCCTTCTTGTCAGCCGGAATCTTGTCGGCGTTCTCCTTGAGCAATTTTTCGACCTGATAGCAGAGGTTTTCCGCCTGGTTACGCGTCTCGACCTCTTCACGCCGCTTGGCGTCTTCGGTCGCGTGCAGTTCGGCGTCCTTGCGCATGCGCTCGATCTCTTCCTTCGAGAGGCCGCTGGAGGCCGTGATCGTGATCTTCTGCTCTTTACCGGTGCCGAGATCCTTGGCGCTGACATTGAGGATGCCGTTGGCGTCCAGATCAAAGGACACCTCGATCTGCGGGCGTCCGCGCGGCGCGGGCGGGATGCCGTCCAGATGGAACTTGCCGATGGTCTTGTTGTCGCCGGCCATCTTGCGCTCGCCCTGGAGCACGTGGATCTCGACCGACGGCTGGTTGTCCGCCGCCGTGCTGAAGATCTCGCTCTTCTTGGTGGGGATCGTGGTGTTGCGCTCGATCAGCGGGGTCATAACGCCGCCGAGCGTCTCGATGCCGAGCGTCAGCGGGGTGACGTCCAGCAGCAGCACATCTTTGACCTCGCCCTTGAGGATGCCGCCTTGGATCGCGGCGCCGACCGCCACCACCTCGTCGGGATTCACGCCCTTGTGCGGCTCTTTGCCGAACAGCTCCTTGGCTTTCTCCTGAAGTTTGGGCATACGCGTCTGGCCGCCGACCAGCACCACTTCGTCCACGGTCGTGAGGCCGCCATCGCTCATGCACTTGCGGCAGGGTTGCGCCGTGCGCTCGATCAGACTGTCGGTGAGCTGTTCCAGCTTGGCGCGGGTCAGCGTGACCGTCAAATGCTTGGGGCCGTTGGCGTCTGCCGTGATGAAGGGCAGGTTGATGTCGGAACTGGCCGCCGAGGAGAGTTCGCACTTGGCCTTCTCCGCCGCCTCTTTCAGGCGCTGCAGGGCCATCATGTCCTTGGAGAGGTCGATCCCGTTCTCCCTGCGGAACTCTTCGATCAGCCAGTTCATCACCGCCTGGTCGAGGTCGTCGCCGCCGAGATGGGTGTCGCCGTTGGTGGCCTTCACCTCGAACACGCCGTCGCCGATGTCGAGCACCGAGATATCGAAGGTGCCGCCGCCGAAATCGTAGACCGCGATCTTCTCGTCCTTTTTCTTGTCCAGGCCATACGCCAGCGAGGCGGCCGTCGGCTCGTTGATGATGCGCAGCACCTCAAGCCCCGCGATGCGCCCCGCGTCTTTGGTCGCCTGGCGCTGACTGTCATTGAAGTATGCCGGCACCGTGATGACGGCCTGCGTGATCGGGGTTCCCAGATAGGCTTCGGCGTCGGCCTTCAGCTTCTGCAGGATCATCGCCGAGATTTCCGGCGGCGAATAGGTCTTGTCGCCGATCTTCACATGGGCGTCGCCGTTGGCGGCGCGCACAACGTCGTACGGCACCATCGAGATTTCATTCGTCATCTCGTCGTACCGGCGACCCATGAACCGCTTGATCGAATAGACCGTGTTCTTGGGATTGGTCACCGCCTGCCGTTTGGCCGCCTGGCCCACCAGGCGCTCGCCGCTCTTGGTGAAGGCCACGATCGACGGCGTCGTGCGCAAGCCCTCCGCATTCGGGATCACCACAGGCTCGCCGCCCTCCATGACGGACATGCAGGAGTTGGTCGTTCCCAAATCGATACCTAAAACTTTTGCCATGTTTTCAGCTCCATTCCGTCCGCCAAGGTTCTCGCTGTCACGTATTCGACGGACACCCGTTTACTAAGCAGGTGACATGCCATCCTTCCCGAACACTTTCGGGACATAAAGACATAATACGTTTAAAAACAATATGTTATGTGTTTTTTAATCAACCCTTGACGGCCTGGCTGAGACACACTCACAAGCGTCTTGTCACACTTCACCTGTCGCACTGAGCCACAAACGGGCCATTATGTCCCACCACGTGCCGCGGCTTCGGCAATGCGGTTAAACAGATGTTTTAAAAAAATGTTTAGGCGGGCAATAGGGGAGGCGCCGAGCCGTTTAACCGGCTGACAGCGAAACCGTCGGAACCGAGGATGGATCGCTTGACGTTACTGTTCCGAGTGTTTACACTCACGGGAATGGTAATGAATCGTTCACCTGTGTGGTAGAAAGGGGGACATCATGAACAATCTGAAACGTGCCACCTTGGCAGCCGCCGCCGTTTTTGCGGTATTGGGCTCTGCCGCCCGCGAGCGCAGCAGTCCGTTCAGCGGCCGCAGTTCGTCGGCCAGTCAGTCGCGCACCCGTGAAAGCGGTCTTACCGCGCG